>NZ_PNCO02000001.1:3427500-3727500 GCF_005886105.2 Pseudoalteromonas galatheae | reverse complement strand
AGCCTTTGGATGCAAGATATAAAAACACCAAAATAGCTGCCATGTATCAATCTATCAGCAGCGTGTTTTTAAGTTATGCCGAGCTGTCTGTTTTGATTGCGGCAGGTATTCAAGTGATATTAGGTGTGTTTACGATAGGTTCCTTGTTCGCGCTAACTCGAGCATTCGGCATGATCGTTGGTGCGGTACAGCAACTGTCAGCAGTGATCCCTCAAATAGCAGCGTTAAACGGGCTCCTTGAGCGTTATCGTGTATTTACTCAGACGGTTGAGCTGCCCCAAGTCTCCACTGGTACTGCAGAGCACAATGAGCTTGAGCTACACAATGTTGGATTTAGTTATGGTGATAAACAGATCCTTAAAGACGTATCTTTTAATGTGAATCATGAAGATAAGATCTTGATATCTGGCGGTAATGGGGTAGGAAAAAGCACGTTTTTGAATTTGTTGGCGGGCTTTTATCAACCACAGCAAGGTCGGATCACCCTCGCACAAAACAAAGAAATGAGTTCCGCGCTTTACCCGTTCCAATTTTTGCCAGGCACGGTGAAGGAAAACTTCAATACCCTAAGCTTGAAATGGAATAGCTCAATACGTGCGGAGGCGCTAATCAAGGAGTTGGGACTGCAAGAGTGTTTGGATATTAATTATGACGACCTGTCTGAAGGTCAAAAGAAGAAATGCCAAATTGCCGCTTGCTTACTAAAACCTGCAAATATCTATGTATTAGATGAACCGCTGGCTAACATTGATGATCAGAGCAAAGAAAGTATTTTGGGGCTCATAGAGCAATACACCAAAAATGCAGCTGTGCTTATGATTATGCACGAGGGCAACACCTTTAAAGACAAGTTTACGCGATTTATTGACTTGAAAGGAGACGGTAAAGTCGCAGTAAGTTAAGTCTGCTAGGGCTATCGGATGGATACTAAGTTTGGCTCACTAACAGTAAAAATAATACAGAGTGAAAGTTAGTAATGACAAGGAAGTCATATTTTGAACCGCTTTCTATGCAATTTTGCTGTTGTTTAAGAAATGAACAGCATGATGATATTTATTTTTCGTTCTCTGGCAGGGATGCCAGCCTTACTCAAACAGTAAGGATCGCTTGGAGGCGAGGACTTGGCAGATAAGATGCCTAATGAAAGTACACACTGACGTGTACATACCGATTTATTTTTTCGTTCTTGGCAGGGATGCCAACCTTACTCAAACGCTAAGGGTTGCTCGGAGGCAAAATCTAGGCAGATAAAATGCCTAATGAAAGTACACAATGACGTGTACATATCGATTTATTTTTTCGTTCTTGGCAGGGATGCCAACCTTATTAATATTCGTTCTTACCCTGCCAGATCTAGCAGCTTGTTGACGGTGAATTAGTTGTTTATATTTAACTCACACACAACATAACAACAGGGTAACATAATGAAAATTAAACTAAAAAAACGTGAAATGAAAACACTTTCTGCTTCTAGTTCTGGGATCAAAGCACAGCAAACAATGCTTGTTGCAGGTGGTATAAAAGAGCAGGTTGCATCCGACTACAGCTGGACAGTGGTGACGTCACATATCAGTGACTGTCCAATTAATATCCGCTAAAACATTCTGCAGCCCCCCTCCTTTCTTAAGTAAGAGCCTGTAGGCTCTTCTTCTATTTCTAAAGCCCGTTCAAGCGTTACAAGACAAACTACTCTAATATTACATATGACTAAGTGCTGAATTTGAGGAAGGGTATTTTGTTAGATTTGTGAACTTAAGAATTATAGCTCGACCTTAGACATGTGAACTAGGTTTATTGCTCACATGTTTGGGGTCGATTTGTGGCTTTGTATAGGATATAAAATCATATAATGGATTACAGGGTGTGATTGAACAGGTACTTTACGATGGCTTGCTGTCGATTTGCACTATTGGTTTTTTCAATGCAGTTATTTAGGTGAAAATTGACAGTACGTTCCGAAATCCCGAGTATTTGGCTAATCTCCCACGATGTTTTTCCTTCTGATGCCCAAAGAATACAATCGCGTTCACGTTTGGTGATCTTTATTTTGTCTTTGGAGAAGCTGCGCTTTAAAGCTTGTAATAAGTGAAGCCCCAAAATACTCCAATGCCACTCTTGTTGGCGTGAGTCTATGTAACTATCGCTGGTGATAAGCACACACCCTACAATACCGCTGACTCCGCGAAGCGGGACCATCAAGCCATACTCACTGCCTTTCACTTTCATCGCGTAGGGGGTGTGGCTCTCTTTACAATTTTCATAAGCAGCATCTAAATTAAGGGTATCTTCCATAATGAGGTGGTTCGGTCCAATCACATGATGTTGATAAGCCGTTGGTGAGAGTGGCTTAAAGCCAATTAAATGAATTGAATCACACCGAATAGTCGTTCCTATCTCCATCAGCCACTCTTCGATTTTAGCGGGTGAGTGTAAGTTTCCAGCTTTATCTATCAGGGGTTTAAAACTCAAAATATCTGCAAACGTATTTTCTATGTTGTTATTAGTCATGTTATTTCCGCAATTAATGAGCATTGATGGAAGTATAGTGGCGCTAAACAAGCAACATTGCAAATTCCTGAATTTAATTTAATAAGCAATAAAAACAATGGATTAGCCTTGTTTATTATCGTGGAAATGGTTGTGAAATGGATTTTTCATAAGTATGTTAGTGGAGGCTATGATTTGTTAAGGTCTGTCGCTTTTTGAGGTTTATGTTTCCGGGGAGCAGTATGTGTTTGGCTTGCGTAGTTGTGTTGTCTGAGTGACGCGATTCCACATGATAGTAGAATAAGCAGTAAAGTTATAAGCTCTTAAGTACAAAGGGTAAATACTAAAAACTTGCCCGCCTTGGTTTTGGTTGAGCGCTATATTGCTACTGTGCTGCGAAAGGAAGGTGAATACGTATACTTCTCTACAAAAGTGCTTGAGCTTCAAGAGCGAGCATCTGAAACATGAATATCTATAGCGCCACCTACTTATTGATGCGGTTCACTATCTCAAGCAGAATGAGTTTGGCGTTGGTATTCAATACCGATAATAAAAAGAAAAGAGTATTATTTTGGCTGTAATTGATTTTAATCACCACGTCTGCTATGAAGGATTTTTAGCGTATTTTTAAACTCTTTTATGAGATATAGCTTTCGAATTGGCTAATGTATATCTGTGACTTTACATAACCTATGTCTAGATAAGCTTCATTCAAGCGTTATGTGACTTTCAATGTGCCAACATCCTCACTAATTTGAAGCATTAATTGTCAGGAGCTGATTATTGGTGTGTGAGCACGTTCACCAAGCATGATTAAGGACTGCTACAAGGTTTTAATTATCAGAAGCTTAGGTTGTTCAATACTTCATGTGTGATAGTTACTTATGCACAGCATTATTCAGTCCTTTTGTTTGGCGATATGGATGCCATTTGCGGACTCAATGTGAGTTCATATAGAGAAAATTGAAGAGGTTTAGCTATGCCAAAATATAAAAAAGCGCTCTTGAGCAAGCAGCGGACACGGGTGCTGCTTGTAGAGCGCTTAACAACAAGTTAGGAAAAAGGTTAAAGTAATTCTGTGAACTTAAAAGACTCTCCAATACCTAGCACACGTACTTTAAAGTTTGGCTTTAACTCCTTAGCTGCATAGGCAAGTCTTCGCAGTGGCTCATTAACATGTTCAAAGCCAAGCTGCCATGTCCCATATCCCCAAGGAATAAATATTTTACAATGCAGATCTAGCGCTGCTTTTAATGCATCTTCTGGTGATAGGTGCACGCTTCTAAAGTGTTTACCATAGGCTGTTATCGGCATCATACATATATCAATGTCACCATGTTTACTATGTATATCTTTGAATATTGGGCTGTAGCCTGTATCACCCGCAAAGTAAATTTTTAACTGGCCTGTATTGATGATCCAGCCACCCCATAAGCTTTCATTTTGGTCGAATATACTTCGGTTGGAGTAGTGGTGTGCTGGCACAAATTGGATTTTGTTTTTCTTATATTCAACCTCGGTATACCAATCAAGCGCGAATACGCTGTTAAATGTGCCATCAAGCTCATGCTGCATACCGATAGGTAAAAATATATCTAAGTCACTTCCTAACTCTGACAGAGTTTCATTGGAGAAATGGTCGTAATGGTCGTGAGAGATCAATACACTATCAACAAAAGAAAGTGCTTTTGGCTCTACTGGCGGTGGCCCTAAACGCTTTAATTCGTCAAAAAGCATGGTTCCAACAGTGCCCACCATGCCATCAAACTCACCAAATACAGGGTCAGTCAAAAAGCTATTACCACTTCCGTCTTGGATTAAAAAGCTTGCATGGCCTAACCAAGTAATCGTATTACGTGATTGGCTGTTTAAAGCGGTCGGATATAAGTGGTCTTGATAATTGTAACCTTGAGTTTTATCAAACCCAGAATAAGATAATTTGAATATGCTGTCCTCTACAGGCTTCTTTTCTTCAGGAGTCTTAAAATCTATCGTATCAATCTCATGATAAGGTCCCAGATCTTTGAAAGGCGAAGCATACAGGTTTTGATAAGACTCCATTGACTCCGCGTGTAGTGTTTTATTCACTTTTACAACAGGTAGCGGCTTTTGGTTTGTATTACACGCTGTCAGCGCTAAAGTGGCCGCAAACAATTTTAGATATTTGAGAGATCGCATTTTATTTCCTTTAAAATTTAAATGATGTTTGTCACGACGCACTTCGCGATAGCTTGAAGTCGGTTTGAGCTATTAGTCTTTTCAATACAATTGGATAGATGGAAATTTACGGTACGTTCAGAGACTCCCAATATTTGACTAATTTCCCATGAAGTCTTTCCTTCACAGGCCCAAAGTAAACAGTCTCGCTCGCGTTTGGTGATAGCAACAAGGCGTTGTTTAGCTAGCTTGATATAAGCGTGTATGAGATATGTAGCAATGGACGACCAATACCAGCAAAGGTGCTCAACGTCATGAGGGTCTTGAATTTGTAAAAGAAATGCACCGTGTTCATTGTGTCCAGCATGTACAGGTAATAGATATAAATGCTGAGGATATAAGCTGCCAAACTGACTCAGTGAAATGGGAGAGGACTCATTGTGACAGTATTCATGTATCTCTTCGCTGAGCAGTAGTTGGTTTATTGCACTGGGCGGATTGCCATATAGTTTGCATTCAACAGATGTTGGTGTTGTGTGCTCAAAAGCGATGAATGCTAAAAAGCTAGGTGCTGACATCGCTTGTAGCTTTGTGACTAGACTGCGAAATTCAACTTCATTTTTTACGTTGTTTATCTCGTTAATCATCTCATTAAACACGGTCTGATTGTAAATCCCTGCTGTTGCCGGTGTCATGCTTACTAAACTCATGCGTGATGCTCCGCTATTTGAAAATATATTGTGTTTACGCTTGATGGTGCGGATCACTGGCTGCTGTGAGTTATCGCGCCTCGAAAGCGTTGTTTTCAAAAAATGTATTGACGTTACACCACTATTAATGAGTCGAGTCATACCAGCTGGTAAACGTTTGTTGTTTAGGCTTTGGCCTTTGTGCTGTTAATTAACGCCTGTTTTATGGTTGTATTCTCTACAACGAGTACCCCTAGCACTTAAGTGATAGGTTTGCTCTGTCAATGTCCTACATTAGTGAATTTGAGCTGATGGCAACGTAACCGTTGTATCTGAGCTATCGCCTGGCAATTTTGTTATGGTGCCGCCGTTGATTAACTTAGTCATATTGACAGGAAGGCACTTGTTGTCTTGGCTTAAGTTTTTGATGCGTTTCTTTGTGATTGCTAGTTTCATGGTCGTGTCCTATGTATTTTGTTGTTTTTATTGAATGTTGTTATTGAGTTTATCGTTAGCGTATTTGAGCTGATTGCAATGTAACGGTAGTGTCTGAGCTATCGCCTGGTAACTTTGTTATGGTGCCGCCGTTGATTAATTTAGTCATATTCACAGGAAGACGTTTGCTGTCTTGGCTTAGGTTTTTGATATTTTTTTTAGTAACCGTAAGTTTCATTTTCTTATCCTTGTTAATTATTTATTGTTGTGTAGAGCTTATAAATTTTTATTTCTTAGCTTGTTAAGTGAGGAGTTGCTGTACCCCGTAACTTGATTCTTAAGTTAGCAAGGTTTTTTCAAAAATTGATTATTAGAAAGTTATGATTTGTATATAAGGTTCTGGTATAAGCTTTTGTTTTATAAGCTTTGTTATCTTACAAAAGAGTTTAATTAGAACTTTCCAGTGAGTTTTTCGCTGTATTTTTGCTTTTTATTGCTCTCGTACAACTGTCAAAGTGAAGTCTTGAATGTAAAGAAGTTAGTTGAGGCGTTAGGAGAAAATAGCGTATTGAGCTAGAGATATTGCAGTAAGAGCTAACGGTGCACTAAGCGTCATTGTGATAAGTAACGGTACCTTAGTTATATCACTTTAGTAATTTCTTATGTGCGAGCAGCCGCTTTTGGTGAACATTCAGCTTATGACTATCAATTGAGGTAAATTTAGTTAAAATATTCGCAATCATTTCTGAAGCAAATTATACACTGCGAGTAAGTTTGGCTGGGCACATGGAGTGGCAGTCTTAAAGTGTGTGATATGTGTAGGGGATAGCAAATAAAAAAGGATTCATCATAGATGCCATTAAATACAATTATTTTAGCTGCGGGTAAAGGCACGCGCATGCGCTCTAAACTACCAAAGGTACTTCATCTTATTGCTGGAAAGCCGATGGTTCAACATGTCATCGATAATGCTGTGTCTCTTGGGGCGCAATCGACCAATTTAGTATTCGGACATGGAGCGCAGCAACTACAAGCTGCCTTGGCACATAATGAAGTAAACTGGGTTCATCAAGCAGAGCAGTTAGGTACAGGTCACGCGGTAGCGGTTGCGAAAGAGCATATCGGCGACGATGATAAAGTGTTAGTCCTCTATGGTGATGTACCACTGACAAAAAAGAGTACGTTACAGCGTTTGCTGGATGTGACGCCAGATGACGGCCTTGCTGTACTCACTGTTGATTTAGCAAACCCAGCGGGTTACGGCCGTATGCTACGGGAAAATGGTAAATTAGTGGGCATCGTCGAACAAAAAGATGCTTCTGATGAACAGCTCGCCATTACTGAAATCAACACCGGCATTATGGCTGCTAATGGTAAGCTTTTGAAAAAGTGGTTGGGGCAGCTATCAAACGAGAATGCACAGGGCGAATATTACCTCACTGACATCGTTGCAATGGCACACGATGAGGGAATAGAAATTACCTCAGCACAACCAGACGATAAGATGGAAGTTGAAGGTGCGAATAACCGCGTACAACTTGCTGCCTTAGAGCGTGCTTATCAGGCTTGGCAAGCAGAAGCCCTGATGATTAACGGTGCAAGTCTAGCTGACCCTGCTCGTATTGATGTGCGTGGACAGGTAACAACCGGCGAAGATGTTCAGATTGATGTTAACGTGATATTTGAAGGTCATGTTGAAATTGGCGATGATGTCGTCATTGGTCCTAACTGTGTACTCAAAAATTGTAAAATCGGTAATGGTGTAGTGATTAAAGCCAATACTCTTATTGAGGATGCGTCAGTCGCTGATAAATGTACTTTAGGCCCTTTTGCTCGTTTGCGCCCTGGTGCGATCATGGAAGAAGACTCTCATATTGGTAACTTTGTCGAGATGAAGAAATCTCGCCTTGGTAAAGGTTCTAAAGCTAATCACTTAACCTATCTTGGGGATGCTGAAATTGGTGAAAAAGTGAATATTGGTGCAGGGACTATTACTTGTAACTACGATGGGGTGAATAAGTCTAAAACTATTATTGGCGATAACGCGTTTATTGGCTCAAATTCTTCGCTAGTTGCACCAGTTGAAATTGGTAGCACAGCAACGGTTGGTGCAGGCTCTGTGATTACTTCAAGTGTTAAAGATGAACAACTAGCAGTTGCGCGTGGAAAGCAGCGAAATTTAGATGGTTGGCAGCGTCCAATTAAAAAGCAATAAGCTGATTTTATATTTATTATCATAGAGATAGTATAACACTTCTTAGAATAGAAATAAGGCAAGTATGACTTGCCTTATTTCATTCCTTTCTGTTACTACCCGTGGTACATTGTATTTTCAATAAAAAAATATTAACAATAATATTACCCAATAAGTGCTATGGAAAATTTATTTCGCCGTGAGGTGTTAGAGCATAAGCAGCACCGCTTAGAGGGCACAATTAGCTTGATCCAACCGCCTGTATTTAAAACGTTAGGGTTACTTATTCTAGTGGTTGTGGTTTTAAGCATCGTGTTTCTATCTAGTGGTAGCTATACCAGAAAGGAAAGAGTATCTGGCGTCATCGAACCCAGTGGCGGATTGCTGCGCGTTGCAGCGATGCAACAAGGTGTTGTGTCTGAGGTGTTGGTTAAAGAAGGTGAAGAGGTGATTGCGGGGCAGCCGTTGCTGCGTATTGCATCTGCAAAACATAGCACCGAAGCCACCGAATTAAATCAAGCTTTACTTAATCAGTACCGGTTCCAACAAAAAAATCTATTACAACAAATAGAGCAATTGCGAGGTCAATATCAACTTGATATTGAGGAGTTGCAGCAGCAAGAAAGCACTGCAAAAGAAAAGTTAAGTGAACTTGAGAGTCAAGCCACTACGTTCCAAGAGCGGCTACTACTTAATCAAGATTTAGTATCGCAAATTGCAACACTAAAAGGCACCGGATACATCTCTGAGCTTGAGTTGCAGCGCCAGAAAGATACTTTGCTGTCGCTAAAGCAGCAATCGTCTTCCATCCGATCGGAACGCATTGCACTGGAATCGCAACTTAAAAACATCAAAAATCAATTGGCTAAACTGCCCATAGAACACCAAAACCGAATTTCTCAGCTGCAATCGCAACAAGCTGACCTGCTTATCCAAATCTCATCCATTGAGCAGGAGCGACTTGGTGAAGTTCGTGCGACTCAGTCAGGGGTAGTGACAGGATTACTGGCAAAGTTAGGTAAAAATGTTTCTATGGGTCAACATTTACTTACCCTGATCCCCGAGCATAGTGATATGCAAGCGATAGTTTATATCCCAACCTCGGCCTTTGGTTTTATCAAAGAAGGACAAGAGACAAAACTGCGTTATCACGCTTTTCCTTATGAAAAGTTTGGCATTTACAAAGGAAAAATTGTAGAGCTCAGTAACAGTGTGATTTTACCTGAGGAAACTAATATGCCGGGTATTATTAAGGAGCCTGCGTATCGCGTGGTTGTTGCACTTGATGAGCAAGCGGTTAAGGCATACGGTAAAGATACCGCATTGAGAGCAGGAATGACACTTGATGCCGATATTGTGGTAGAAGAACGCTCATTATTGCGCTGGTTGTTTGACCCAGTATTTAGCATCAAAGGCCAATTATAAGAAGTAAAAGGGTTGATATGGAAATGGAACACGAAGGCGCAGCCAATAAGTTAGAGTTTTGGTCGCGGAAATCTTTACCAGTGATCATTCAATCAGAGGCAGCTGAGTGTGGTCTTGCAAGCCTTGCCATGGTTGCGGGATATCATGGTTACCATACTGACTTAACACGCTTAAGACAGCGTTTTAGTATTTCAATTGAAGGTTGTACGCTACTCGACATAATGCACTTTGCTGAAAAGCTGCACTTAACCTCAAGACCGCTGCGAATTGAACTTGAGGATTTAGATGCGCTGCAAACACCGGCAATTTTGCATTGGGACATGAATCATTTTGTGGTGCTTAAAAAGGCCAACGAAAAGCGCATAGTGATCCACGACCCAGCTGGTGGCGAAAAGACCTTTACGATGGAAGAAGCTTCTAAGCACTTTACTGGAGTGGCGCTTGAGTTAACGCCAACCAAAGAGTTTGAGAAGAAAGAGCGAAAGGCCAGTTTGAAGTTCTCCGATTTTTGGAGTCGTATTACTGGCTTAAAACGTTCATTGCTACTTATTTTTATGCTTTCCATTTTGCTACAAGTATTTACGCTTGCAGCGCCTTATTATATCCAACTCGTTATAGATGATGTCATACTTACAGGGGATACCTCATTATTAACCGTGCTTGCAGTTGGTTTCTTTTTAGTCCTATTGTTTGAAATTGCCACCAATGCACTGCGAGGCTTCACCTTGCTGCATTTTGGTAATCAGATGAATATCCAATTAGGTGCAAATTTATTTCATCACTTAGTGCGTTTACCCATCGCTTATTTTGAAAAGCGCCACATGGGAGATGTTGTTTCTCGCTTCAGTTCGCTACAACAGGTAAAGCAGCTCCTTACAACTGGTGTCATTGAAGCGATTATTGATGGCTTAATGGCGATTATCACCTTGGCGATGATCTTTTTTTACAGCCCCATGCTATCGGCTGTCGTGTTGGTAGCCGTTATCGCTTACGCTATTATTCGTATCGCTATGTATAAGCCATTTCGCAATATCAGTGAGCAGGAAATTATGGCTCGCGCAGAAGAAAACTCTAACTTTATGGAAACAGTGCGCGGGATCCAAACGATTAAATTATTCGGCTCTGAGGTAAAGCGGGAAGGACAATGGCAAAATCGCTATGCTAGCGCAATTAACCACAATATCCGCTTGGGCAATTTTAAAATCGGCTATGATGCGATTAACCGCGCGTTATTCGGTATCGAGAATATTATTGTGGTTTATTTGGCGGCACATTTGGTAATTGCTGGTGGATTTAGTACCGGTATGCTATTTGCTTTTATGTCGTATAAGCGTCAGTTTATGGATAAGACTGCAAACCTAATAGAAAAGCTGATTGAATTTAAGATGCTTGGTTTGCACTTTGACCGTATCGCCGATATCGCTTTGACAGATAAAGAAGAGTTGCAACCAGATCAATACCGCAAGCTGAATATTGAAGGCAAGATTGAGGTGAAAAACATCTCTTTTGCATACTCAGATGCGACCCCCAATGTCATAGACAAGCTTAACTTGACAATCAATGCGGGTGAATCCGTTGCAATTACTGGGCCCTCTGGTTGTGGTAAGTCGACGTTGCTCAAACTAATGTTAGGTCTGAATAAGCCCTCTAGTGGAGATATATTTGTGGATGGTGTGCCGCTTAGCCAAATTGGGGCGAGACAATACCGTCAGCAAATCGCCGCGGTAATGCAAGACGATGAGTTATTATCAGGTACAGTGGCTGATAATATCGCCTTTTTTGATACTCCGATTAATATGGAAAAAGTGGTGCACTGTGCCCAGCTTGCAGCCATTCATGACGATATTAGCGAAATGCCTATGGGCTATGATAGTTTGATTGGGGACATGGGCTCGAGCTTATCTGGGGGCCAGAAGCAGCGGATCATCTTGGCACGTGCCCTGTATAAAGACCCTAAGATTCTGTTTATGGATGAAGCGACAAGCCACCTTGATACTGGTTTGGAAGAGGATATCAATGAAGCCGTATCACGGTTGAAAATTACCCGCGTGATCATTGCACACCGTAAAGAAACCATCGCCTCGGCAGATCGGGAAATTAAGCTCAAAAAGCCAGAAAAAATAGACGCGGAAATGGAAACGTCTGCGTCTGAATAGGCTGTGGGAGCGAGCTGGTCCCAAGCTTGCTCCCGTTTAGTGTTCTTAAACCGTTTATCACGCTAATTCACCATTTATCTTAACATTCTACTTTTTATCGTTTGGCCCCCAATTGTTGGTAGCAAGTCGTATGCTACTCACATTTGGAGGGCATAATGCAAAAACTAATCAACTACTATTTACTATCAGCCATTCTCACTTTGTTAAGTTACTCAGCAAATGCAACCGTTGAGTTTGATACTGCTTGGCGCATGAACGTACAAGAGCTCAATGCCAGTAACAGCCGAATCTTTGATGAAAAAGACACGACGTTCTGGTTTACTGCTCTCGATGTTAGTACTGAGTTTAATGGGATTAGAGTTGCGGCCACTGCAAACTGGATGACAATGGCTGGAGTGTCTGAACTCGATGTAGACGTTTCGGAGGCTTATTACGATTTGATGTTGGGCGATTGGTTTGCGTCAGTCGGCAAGAAAAAACTGGATTGGGATGTTGGTTATGGTTTTCGACCTCTCGATATGTTTTCTCCTACCGATTCCCTTGCGGTCTATACCGCAGTGCCGCCTGGCACTTGGATGGCGGTGGGAGACTATTTCACCGAAACAGGTAGTGTCAGCCTATTGTGTAACGAAACTGTCCCTGATTATTTAGAAAAAGGGGCGAAAGTGGCAGCAAGCTTTGGCTGTGGTGGTCGTTATTATCGATACTTTGAAAATTTTGAAGCTCAGGCCGTTGCGCACTATGACGAGAAATTAGGCGCAAGAGTAGGCGGTAGTGCTGTTACTGTTATCGGTGATAGCATGGAAATTCATGGCTCATTACTTTGGCAGCAAAGGCACAGGATGCCAGTTTTTGACCCCCACACTTTGCAATCAGACAGCTTTCTTCCTTCAGTTCAAACGCAATGGCGGCGTGGTAGTCTTCAAGCCTTAATGGGTATCAATTACAGTTTGCGTTTTGGGGTGACGTTAATTGCTGAGTATTGGTACGATGGCCGAGCACCGGGTAATGGGCAGTGGCGCAACTTGATTGCGGCTGCAGATGGTAATATAGAAAGTCATCAATTACGGGTAATGCGCGGGCATTTTGCAACCCAAAATTTGTTTAGGAATAATCTGATGCTGCACCTGAGAACTACCTCATCGACAGTGTGGCAGCCTGCGTTGACTTGGGTTGTAAACCCTAATGATAACAGTATGTTGATTGATGGGAAGCTATGCTACAGTGGCTTTAAACATAACTCACTGTGTGGCGGTATTCGGCAGTATGCCGGTGATAATGAAGCTATCTATAAGCAGCTTAGCTTTGGCAGGACATGGTACTTTTCTACGGAACTAAAATTTTAATATGAGTCAGACTGAAGGGGCACCGATTAGTGGTAACCATTGGAAAAAAAATGTTCGATTGGCATTGATATGTACACTCATCGGGTTTGCGATTTACGCCATAGGCTGGGCTAAATATCCGATAATTTCGGTGCTAATATCGCTCGGGATTGGTTTTACCATTCGATTATCACGAATTTGGCTGGCGACAAATTACCCTAACATGAAGTTGGCTACACAATATTCGGTCGCATTGGTTTTATCATTTTTAGTTTGGGGTGTAACACCTATCCTTTTAAATGTAATAAAGAACTCAGGTGGTTATGTTGATGACTTACAGCAGTACTTAGGGGTGTTTGTTGTTGGTGGTTTTTTCATGATTGTGGTTAGCTTTATTTATTACCGCAATGAGCAAACCGCACAATTAAGACGCGCTCTTTATCAGTTCGAGCTAGACCAAGTGCAAAAAGATAAGTTATTACTAGAAACCCAGCTGAGGCTACTTCAATCTCAGATTGAGCCGCATTTTCTTTTTAACACACTGGCGAATATCCAAGCGTTAATTACGATTGACGCGAAACAAGCGAGTAAAATGCTGTCAGCATTAACTGCTTTGTTGAGACATAGCCTAGACCGGACACATACACAGTGGCTGACACTTGGTCATGAACTCAGATTTAATCAGGCTTACTTGGACATACAAAAAATTAGACTAGGCGAACGTCTGCATATTGAGTACGATGTCACCGATAAAGTCACAGATGATATTTTGTTTCCGCCAATGTTGCTGCAACCGATCATAGAAAATGCGGTAACTCATGGTATTGAGCAGATTAAATCCGGTGGTATGCTGAAGCTAATAATACAGCGCACTGAGCAGAATGTGATTATTGTTGTGTCGAACGATTGTAATATCGGGGGCAGTAAACGAAAGGGCACGAATGTCGGCCTGAAAAACGTGCAACAGCGAATGGAACAGCTTTATGGGGATCAAGCTAAGCTGGTTTATGACGATAGCCAAGTGGGACAGGTTCGCGTAACTTTGGAGGTACCCATTAATGTCTCAACGGATAAAAGCGGTAATCGCTGACGATGAGCCTATTTTAAGAGCACATTTAAAAATGATGCTGGAAGCCGTCTGGCCAGAGCTGGATATTGTTGGTCAAGCTGCGGATGGTGAAGAAGCATTAATGCTCGTTGAGGCTTTTTCACCTCAAGTTGTGTTTTTGGACATTAGCATGCCTGGCATAGATGGGTTAGAAGTATCGCGGCAACTGTGTGAACACGCACAGCCGCCTTATGTTGTTTTTATCACGGCTTATGATGCGCATGCAGTGGTGGCTTTTGAGAATCAAGCGATTGATTATCTATTAAAGCCCATCGAAGAATCTCGTTTAGAGCGAACTGTTGAACGTCTGCAAAAGCTAGTACTCCAACAATCTCCCGACTTAAACCAAAAAGCTCAACTCAGTGAGATGTTTGAAGAATTGATCGGAACCACTCAGGCAGCCGCAACAAGCAGCCACCTGAAATGGATCAAGGCTAGCAAAAATAATGAGCTTCACGTCGTTAACACCTCAGATATTGAGTATTTCATTGCTGATAATAAATACACTGAAGTGCATACTGCGACAGATACTTATTTGATAAAAACAGCAGTTACAGCACTGGAAAGTGAGTTAGATCCAGAAGTGTTTTGGCGTATCCATCGTAATTGCATCGTCAAAGTTGAAAAAATTCAACGTGTTACTAAAGATGAGCTTGGTCATGTTTACATAGACTTAAAAGATAGCAGTGATAGATTGGCGGTAAGTCGAAAATATCAATCGCTTTTTAAGCAGATGTAATATCCTTTCAGATGCTAAAAGTGTGATCTTTAGCATCTCAAATCTAGATATTCCGCGAATTGAATCATGGATAACGGCGGACCCGGCCTTAGATTATTTCAATTTTTAAACTGCACTTCACTTTATCTTTAATATATACCATTTATCCCACCTAAGCGCAGGTTATCACCTTATTTACTGTTATCGGTTTTCTTTTCTTATGATGTTCATATCAACAGAAAAACACAGGGTAATAGTGATGACAAACCAATTAATCATAGCAAGTGCAATAACAGCAATGGGCTTCTTAAGCTTAAACGTCGAAGCCTCAAATGCTATTCCTGAGCAGGTAATCGAAGCCTACCAAGCGGGGCTACAAGGCTCGCAAGAAAAAAATCAATTCGCTTTTAATGCACTGAAAGAAATTAACGAAAAAGCACCAAATCCAGTTGCTCTGGCGATGTTAGGTAGCACAGAGACGACACAAGCTCGTTATACCAATAAACCATGGCAAAAAATGCAATACGCAGAAAAAGGGATTGCGAAGTTGTCTAGAGCAATCAAGCAGGCTAAGTCTTTACCTTATTCATTGCGAGCACGAGTTAATGTAACTGCCGGTTGTACTTTTGCTCAGGTTCCAAAAATGATGAATCGCGCAGAGCATGGAAGTTACTTGCTGAACAAAGTAATCAGTGAAAGTGAGCAGTTTAAACAGTTAGAGCCTGCTTTACAGGTTAGTGCGTACCGTTGTGCGGCAGCAGCTGCTGAAAAATTAGATGATGCTGAGCAAGCAAAATCGATGGTGGAGCTGGCACAAAAGCTCCAGTTAGTTAGTACTAAATAACCACAAGGATGCTTATATGCTTCGTTTTGAAAATATTCGAAAATCTTATACGACAGGTGACGTAACTGTCGATGCACTTAAGGGGGTTGCTGCGCATATTCACGCTGGTGAAACCGTTTCTCTGTGCGGGCCATCGGGTAGTGGCAAATCAACGCTACTCAATATATGTGGATTACTTGATGAGCGGTATCAAGGAGAGATTTGGATTAATGATCGGCCAATTCCAAAGCAGAAAAGCGCATTGACCCAAATTCGAAGAGAAAAACTGGGGTTCATATTTCAACGCTACAACTTAATTCCTGTGATGTCGGTGTTTGAGAACATCGAATATCCGTTGTTAATGTTAAACCTTAATAAACAGCAAAGAATGGATAGAGTTGTCGAAATTGTTCATAAAGTTGGCTTGAAAGATCATATATCTAAACGTCCTGACCAGCTTTCTGGTGGTCAACAACAACGTGTCGCGATAGCTCGAGCATTAGTAAAGAAACCTGAATTAGTTATCGCAGATGAGCCCACAGCAAACTTGGATACACCCACAGCGAACATGGTGATGGATCTAATGCGTGATCTAGGTAATGACATGGGTACAACATTTATTATTGCTACTCATGATCACCGGATGACGGATCGCTGCCATCGAGTATTAAATCTTGCTGACGGGCACATCACAGAACAGTTACAACAAGCAGATAACAGGAGAGCAGGATAATGCGTTGGGTTGTATTTGCATTTTTTAACGTACTGAGAAACGGACGACGTTCACTGTTCACAATTTTGGTTGCCGCGGTAGCGGTGGCGGCTATTTTAACGACTAGTGGATTTGCACTGTTTACCTACCAATCTTTAGCTGAGAAAGCAGCAAGAGATGAAGGTAACTTTATAATTACCCATAAAAAACAGCTAGAGCAAGAAGAAGATATGCCGTTGCAGTACGGTTTGGCAGATACTGAACTGCTAAAAAATCAATTATTAGAAGATGAAAGGGTAAAGAGCGTTTTACCTCGAATCAACTTTAATGGACTCGTTTCAAATGGTGAAAAAAGTTCTATTTTCATTGGGTTAGGAGTTGAGCCAGAAGAGTTTATGGTGAAAGGGCCGTTCTTAACAATGCTATCTGGTCAGGCATTATCGGATTTTAGTGACTCTGAAGCCGAGTCACAAATTGTGCTAGGTAAGGACTTAGCTCGGAGTTTAAAAGTGGCTGTTGGTGATTATGTGACGCTAATGTCGACGACCACGGATGGTGCGCTAAATGCCTTAGATTTTGAAGTTCGAGGGATTTATACAACAGGTGTGCCGGACTTAGATAAGCGCCAGCTATACATTAAACTGAGTGACGCCCAATCTTTACTCTACACTGATAAGGTTAGCTCGCTTTCTGTCTACTTATTTGACTTGAATAATACTCAAAGCGCGATCGCGCAATACGAGCCAAGAGTTCCGGCTTTGGCCTTTGTCCCTTGGTGGGAAAGAGCATTTTACTATCAATCAGTTAAAGATTTATATAACCGTATCTTTGGCCTATTGGGTGGAATAATGGTGTTACTGGTGTTCTTTTCTATCTCAAACACAATGGCGATGACGGTGACTGAGCGCACTAGGGAAATCGGGACGGTAGCAGCAATGGGATCTTATCAATGGGAAATCATCAGAAACTTCATTCTTGAGTCCAGCATCATTGGTTTCTTGGGCGCAACAATTGGCATTGCTATTTCGGCCCTCGTTGCTTGGGGTCTCGTTTATTTGGGGTTAGAAATGCCACCACCTCCAGGCAGTAATCAAGGGTATCCACTTACTATTACGTTTTCATGGGAAATTGCGTTGAGTGTAATGTTAATAATGATTTTAGTTTGTGTATTAGCGGCATTTAAGGCGGCATACAAAGGTAGCACGAAGCCAATAACGGAGGCATTAAGCCATGTTTAATAAACTGACCAAAACTTTACTAACTTTAGCAATATTAGCGGTTGCCTCATCTAGTGTTTATGCTTCACAGCTTATCAAAATAGATGCACAAACCGTGTTATCAAAAGTCGATGCATTTAGAAATGAGTCAGCTTCAGTGAAGGTATCAGCCACAGTGAAAGCTTTTGATGACGACATTCTTAAGCATACAAAACAATATGATGTGTATTCATCGTCATCAAAACGCGCTCTAGTGATTTTTAAATCTGACTCTGAAAAGGGTCAAAAGGTACTGATGAAAGGAAGCGATTACTGGATGTTTATGCCCAAAAGTCGTCGTCCAATTCGAATTACTCCGATGCAAAAGCTGCTTGGTGAAGCATCGTTAGGTGACATTGCAACTTTGAGTTGGAGTGAAGAGTATCACGTTAAAAATGTTGCTCAAGTTAAGGGGGTTATTCAACTTGAATTAAAAGCTAATTCAACCAAATTAAGTTATCAGCGTATCCTACTGGAAATTGATCAAAAAGATTATTTCCCAAAAAAAGCTGAGCTTTATTTGCGCTCAGGTAAACATGCAAAAACGGCATTTTTTGAACGCGGGAACCGCGATGACAAAGTCAAAGTGGTAGCAATGACTTTACAAGACAAAGTGCAAAAAGGACAAAAAACCGTAATTGCTTATGACGCAGTGCAACAGATTGAAGTGCCGGATAAATTATTTAATCCACAGATACTGATCCGTAGTGATTTAGACCAGTTACTTACCGAGTAAGAGCAGGATGTGGAGCCGCCATTAATGAAAAACAAATTGATATATGGCAGACCACTGTCAGCCTATTTCGAAGTGATAATTCCTTAATGCGTTTTAGGTTAAAGGTAATGATTGCTTAAATCGCTTGGAGTGTGGACCTATAACTACTATCCAGCATAGTTTAAATGTAAAGCGAGTAGAGAGCTCCTCCACTCGCTCAATATTGGTTATGGCATTTGGCATGTATGCTCATAGCATGAGCGTGCTTTACCAGTCCAACATTCAATATAAGTGCAACGGTTACTACCTGCTGGTGAAAGTGCTTGCATATCACCACCTACTACTTGTGGGGTCATTTCAACAGGTACTGACTTTCCGTCATTTGAAAGCGCTTTAATGTTCTTTTTGTTTAGCTGTAATTTCATGTGTTTTTCCTTACCAAAATTAAATAGTTAAAAAGTTCCCTTTGTAAATATCCTTTTCCGGACGCTCAGAAAAATAGAGCGGTCAAAAACTAACCTAGTTCCTGTTATAGGTTTTGTCAATATTTATGATAAATGTTTTTTTTTGTGTTTTATATTTGTTTTTGTTTGTGTGCAATTATGTGGTTTTATAGTTAAAGCCAACGTTTGAATTTATTTACACAAAAGGGTAACTTAGCTACAGCGAAGACAAAAATTAAGACGATAGAGTTTTAACAAGGAAAAGTATGCTTAGCTCACTAAATATAGAAAAAAAACAACAAATACAGTCGATAGTCTCAAGCTTGGTTAAGCGAGTTGAATCAGATCTCGATGCGGTTATAACTAATGGTTTACTCAGTGGTTTAGCTGGACATTTATTATTTTTATATCGCGCTTCAAATTACGATGATAGCTGGGTTGACGAAGAAAAATTTCATCAAGCATTAGAAAAATTACAAAACGAGCTAGCGGAGCAAACACCTGAATTAAGCTCCGGGCTGGCGGGTCAAGCTTGGGTGTTGGAGTATTTAAACCAATACAATGATGAAGACTACGACCCTGAACTATTAGATGAAATAGATAGCTTTTTTACCTCTGCACTCGACTTTTCTCCGTGGACTGGAGAGATAGAAATGGTGCTGGGACTTGCAGGCTATTCACCCTATATTGCTCGCCGAGCTAGAAAAACCAAGCAAAGCACGCTATTTAATAGGCTTGTAACTGGATATGAGTCAGTTGCTATTACGATTGATGAAAAACAAATAGCTTGGTCTCAGCCAAAACAGTCGGTTTATCGTTTTGATAAAGAAAACCTTGAACAACATGAGTTTAATCTTGGATTGGCACATGGTGTACCTGGTATTATTGCGGCATTGATCCCTGCACTTTACGATGATGAAGTAAAAGAGCGGGCGCAAAAGCTCGTGGTTTCTGGTTGTGATTGGCTGCTTGAACAACAGAGTCATGCAACTGATAAAAAGGCTTGCTTTGGATCTTGCGCTGGAGATGATTCTCACTCCCGACTGGGTTGGTGTTATGGCGACCTTACAATCGCATTAACACTTGCCAGGGTAGGGCACGCGCTAGATAAACCAAGTTACGTCGACCGAGCATTAGAAATAGCCCTTTTCAACGTTGATAGAGATGAGCATCAAGGACATATTAATGACGCGGGGCTGTGTCACGGCTTCTTCGGGCTCGTCACTATTTATCAGCTACTAAATCAGGTTATGCCACACCCTAAACTTGAGCAAGCTGCGTTACGCTGGCTTGATTACGGTTTGCAGAAATACCAACAAAGTGGCATCGCTGCTCTGTACTCTTACAATGGTCTTGATAAAGCCCACCAAGAAGACTTTAGTTTCTTGATGGGCTTCGCTGGTATTGGTCTTGCGCTAATTGGTGTGCTAGATGATGACCTCGATTGGACCGACTGCTTATTGATGAGTTAAGGAATACTATGTCAGCAAAAATAATAACAGACTCTTTTTTTGTTTTAAGAGCGCCAAAGCTGCCAGTTGAAACTCTGTTCAACCAGCAAGATACGAATGTCATGCTGAGTACATGGCTTGCAACACCGGGTGTTATTGAAGCGCTTTATGTCGCTAGCCCGTCTTTACTCGAACGCTTGGATCAGTGGCGTGAAAAACCCCATTCTAAGCAAGGAAAAAAAGTCGCGTTGGCACTACTGCGATATCTCATTCGAATGTCTTCTCGCGCTACGCCATTTGGTTTGTTCTCTGGCATTCATATGGGGAAAATAGGAGCTGATACTCGACTTGTGAGCGAGAGTGCAGAGCATGATTCCCGTAAAACACGCTTAGATATGTTTTTATTATCGGCGATCCGCTCACATCTTGCTGAAACTGAAGCGAAGTCAGATAAACTGACATATATGCCAAATCCATCTCACTACTTTATTGCAGATCAATGTCGCTATATTGAAACTTATCTCTCGGATGACACCATGCAATACCGTCTTAGCGCCGTGGATAGCGATGAGTATTTCACGACGATGCTGAACTTAGCAAAGCAAGGGCTGAGTCATTCTCAATTAATAGAGCAGTTCTGTAAGCATTACAGTGAAGCTGAGTATGATGAGGTGAGTGGATATCTGGAAGAATTGATCAATGAGGGCATTTTGGTCCCCGATATTCCTTTACCACTGACGGGAGAGAGTCCTGATGTGGCGTTAATTAAGTCGCTGAAGACATTTGCACCACCAGAGATTTCGGCGAAGTTGGAGCGGGCGGTTAATGATCTTGCTGTGATGGATAAAGCAGGAAGTGCCACACCTGAGCAATATCAAAGTATTTTTACTCATCTGTCTGAGCTTCCGGTTAAAGTGCAGGAAAACAAACTCTTTCAATCAGATACTTACCGCGCTTTTTCTGCCTGTGAGCTTTCGCAACAGGAACTCTTAAGAGTCAACAAACAACTGCAAATCGTGGCGAGCTTAAGCCAGCGAAGCAAGCATAATCCATTGGAAAGCTTCATTAACAAATTTAATACCCGGTTTGAAGGTCAGTTTGTACCACTAGATATGATCTTGGATGATGAATCTGGGATTAGTGTTTCCACCGAAACGGGTTATGACGCCCCCTTAGTTGGTGGGTTGCAATTAGGTAATGCTGGTGGAGGACAAACAAATACACCTGAATATAGCGAACTTGATTACATTATAGATCAAGCGGTTTCTCTCCCGAGTAACTTGGGTAAAAGCAGTATAGTACTTAAGAGTAATGAGCTTAAACAGAGAATTAAAAGTAAGGTCGAGCTTAATTTTCCGCGCTCGATGGCTGTGATGCTGAGTTTATTTGAGGATGATAAAGCTAATCCAATCATGAAGTTTAATGGTTGTTATGGACCATCTGCGGCGAACTTGTTGGGGCGTTTTTGTCATCTAGATGACGCTTTAAAAGATTCGGTGATTCAACATTTAGAGCAAGAGCATAATCATAGTGAGCATGTTATTTTTGCTGAGATTGTGCATATGCCTGAAGGACGGCCGGGAAATGTCATTGCGAGACCTCATTTACGTCAGTATGAAATTGTATTTATGGCTGACAGCGCACTAGACCCTGAGTACCAGATCCCGCTCAGCGATCTCTACGTGTGGGTGGAGAATAGACAAGTAAAACTCTGGAGCAAGCGTTTGGATAAACGCGTTATTCCACGCCTATCTAGTGCACACAATTTTTCAGCAAGGAGTTTGAGCGCCTATAAGTTCCTTTGTATGTTGCAGCACCAAGAAGTTGAAACGCCAAGGTTTTCATTGCCTGCCAGTCTGAATAACGCGGCCTATGTACCCCGTATTATGCTGGACAATCTCATCTTAAATGAGAGGACTTGGCGTGTAGAGCGCAAAGAACTGGAAGCCTTGCTGGTTAATCAAAGTGTAGATCAGGATAAATTGAGCCAGCTTAAAGAAAAATACTTGTTGGACGAGTGGGTAAGTTTTGCGGCGGGAGATAATATTCTCACGCTGAATTTAAGCCAAAGTGCGATGTTAGAAATTCTACTGATGGAAACTAAAGGCCGAAATACCGTCGAACTTACTGAAGTACTGACATTTCAACTTACTTCACGAGTAACCGATCAACAGGGCATGCACTATGCCAATGAAATCATTGTGCCTCTACTTAATGAAAGCGCTGCGCCGCTGAGTCATTTTAATGAAAAACCATTAGAGAATATTACCGCGCAACCGATAGCGAGGCGTTTTAGTGCGGGCTCTGAGTGGCTAAGCTTAAAAATATACTCAGGTAACACTATCGTAGAACAGCTGCTCTACGAACAATTACTGCCGTTAATTGAACAAAACAGCACTTTATACGATAAATGGTTTTTTATTCGCTATGGTGATCCTGATTGGCACTTACGCTTGCGTTTCCATGGAGAACCACAGGTGCTTTGTGGTGAGTTACTGCCAAAACTCAATCAATTACTAGCCCCAATGATAGAAAGCACTCAATTACATAAAGTGGAACTCATGACTTATGAGCGAGAAGTCGAACGTTATGGCGGTCCAAAGTCAATGACGTTGGTAGAAAGCTTGTTTATGTTTGACAGTGTACTTATTGCTAAAAGCTGTCAGCTGGTAGAAGAGTTTGGCGAAGATATTCGTTGGCGCGTTGCATTGGCTTGTACTGATAGACTGTTAACGCTGTTTAGTTATGATGCTGAACAAAAGATCGAGTTGATTTCTTCATTGCGCGCCGGATTTGGTAAAGAATTTAATGAAAGTAGTGTGTTGAGAAAGCAGTTGGGTAATCGCTATCGTGATCACCAAGCACAACTTGATGATGACTTTGCAAAGCTCAACGTGTCGAGTGTGACCCAGTGTGACGAAGCTCAACAGGCTATTTTAGCCTTGCTAGAAACGTGGCAGAAACAGGCTGAGCCAGTGGTGAAAGACATTTTGAGCTTAGATCATGAGGGTGCATTAAATTTGAGCATACAATCCCTGCTTAGCTCGCTTCTGCACATGCATAATAACCGCATGTTTAAAGCTTATGGCCGAGAACAAGAGCTTGTTATTCATGATATGTTGAGACGAAAGTACTTTTCGGAGTCTAAAGTTTTTTAAAGGACGACCCTGTAACAGGTTGGCGCACTGCACTAGCCAACCTGTTTATTTTTAGTAAATGGCTTCCTTTGTATAATCAATTACGCAAATACCCTCATCATCACTTATACTTTGTGCGCGTCAGTTGACAGGAACTCACAGTATAATGAACAAACTTATCCTTACCACTTTGCTTATTGTTAACACTTATGCTTGGGCTAATCAGCCCTTAAACGAAGAGCTTGAGGTCTTTTCGCCTTATCTTGGCACTTGGGAGTCTCGTTTTGAAGTGCCTAAAGGGCAGCCAGCAATGCGAGATGTTAGTCATTGGGAGCGTGCTCTAAACGGTACCGCTATTCGTACGTTACACTCAATCAATGACGGGGTGTATGGAGGGGAGTCATTAATTTTCTGGGATAAAAGTAAAGAGAGTTTAGTTTTTTACTATTTTACGACTGCAGGGTTTTACACCCAAGGTACGATGAAAGCCCAGAGCCAAAGTGAGTTTGTGGCTTACGAAGAGGTCGTCAATAACAAAGATGGCATTACAAAGGTGAAATCAACCAGTAAGTTTGAGGATGGTCAATTTACGGTGTCGACGCAATACTTTAAAAACGGTGAGTGGACTCAACCAGAGTCGCGCATTTATACGAAAAGCGACAAAAAAGTTAAATTTAAGTAAGCCTTAAAGTGCCTCCAATGAGGCACTGAACCGTGTTATTTACTCTCGATTAGTAAACATCAGGGCAAGTATGACGACCACATGTATTGGCAACACAATGCGTCAGTCTGTCTTGGCTGAATCGAAAACCACCACCTGCAACCTGTGGGGTCATTACTGCTGGTACAGTTTGTTTATCAGCTGATAGGGCTTTGATTTTCTTTTTATTTAACGATAATTTCATTTCAGTATTCCTTCTAAATCATAGGCTCATTTTGAGCTCATTATATTGTGTTTATGTCGTCTTTTTATTCTAATAGAACAAAAGAGTAACACAGTAACCAAGCTAAAACATATTTGTTACTTTTTCAACATTTTGCTATTAATTACATTTTATCAACGCCTTTTGGTGCTTGATAAAGGTGCTAAGAACTAAGTAGGGCTTAGCATCACATATCGATCTAATTCGTTATTTATTCTTTAAACTCAAAGCTCGCCCTTTGCGACCTGAGCTTGGGTGCACCGCTCTAAGCGCCTGTACTTGATTAAGTGAGGCATTGAAGGGCACCCAGTTTCCGTTTTCAAGTTGTGCTTCGATAACAAAACCTGGAATGGCGGTAAAAGCGTCGAGCTTTGCTCCAGATTGCTGTTTTGCAGCGACGACAGGGATGCGAAATTCAATTCCGGCTTGTGCTAATTTAGGTAGTTCTTGATAGCCTAAAATAGCCACGAATCTTTGCCAATCAGCTTCTCGCTGCGCTTTTAACTTAGCAGTAAAATATCCACTAGATTGGCTGTATATTCGGCCAGCTTGGTAGGGTAATTCCCACTCGGCATGGTGCCATGCACGCTCTGCAAGGGCTAATAGCCGTGGATAAAGCATGTATTCGGCTTGTGCATCACTGCGCAGCATTTCACTCCATAAGTGTCCTTGGAGCCCGGCAAACTTAACCCCTTTGTTTAGTGATGAGTCGCTGTCGTTGGCTATGTAGGCGTGGTGATTGGTATTTTTCCAGAATTCAGCATGTGCAGGAAGGTTGTCTGGCATAAATTCAAACATCTTCTTACTTTCAATAGCGCGGCTTGCCCAGTGATTACCACGCTCTTCTGGGTGAGATTGATATGGAAAGTCAAAGTAGGTTACATCAGGGCTAGACAAGACAACCTGCCAGCCCTGATTGGCGAAGCGATGCGCGACCGCGTGCCCGTTTTCGCTTAATGTCGCCCAAGCATTGCTCTGTACGTTTGCTGGCATATTTGCAGCACGTACATCACCTAAACCGTCGCTCCACCCTGCAACCTGTATTCCTTTTTTATCTAGTAACTTTGCGATCCGTTCAATGAAGTAACCGTTAAAGTTGGTAAAATCTTTCACGCTTGAGCGCAATTTTTTACAAGCCGGTGACTCTAGCCAAGCACCTGCGGTTTCATCGGCACCTATATGGTATGTATTGAGTGGTACACCCGCACGGTCATGCAGCACTTTTACTTCGCTTAATACTTTGTCGATAAAAGTGTAAGTGTTTGAAATACAGACGTTTAGCGTGTTGTCGTTGTAATGTTGAATGGAGCTGTAACGCGTTTTATCAGCAGCTTCGACTAATCGATACTGCTGTGCATTCTCTGGTTTGCCTTGTGCCATCAACTTTTTATATCGCGCCTCCATGGCGATGATTGCAGCGCGTGAGTGACCAGGCATATCTAATGAGGGTAACACCTCAATATGATGCGCCTTGGCATAGCGCAGGATCTCAATATAATCCTCAGCAGAGTAAAAGCCATTCACTTGCGCGTTTTTATCATTTCCTGCGCCTAATTGCGGCAATAGGCAGCGAGTTTCGGTCAAATCAAAACAGCGATAAGCGCCGACAGAGGTGAGTTCATCAAGACCGTCGATGGCTAAGCGCCAGCCTTCATCATCCGCTAAATGAAGGTGCAGTTTATTTAGCTTATACGCCGCCATCTGTTCAATGGTTTGTAAAATAAAGGCTTTGGAGCGGAAGTTGCGGGCAACATCGACGTGTAAACCACGAAAGTCATACCTTGGTGTATCAATAATATCCACCATGGGAATACTTAAATCATTAATATCCAACAGTCCCGCAAGGCTTTGTAGCGCATAAAATGCAGCAGCGCTGTTATTGGCTTGGATTGAGATATTATTTTCGGCGACCGTCAGTTGATAATGTGGGCTTGATTGCTGATTTGGCTTTACAGCGACATTAACTACAAGTCCGTCCTTGGTGCTTTTTACCCCGAGAGTATTGAGTCGCTGTTGTGCCATGGCGATAGCATCTGCTGAAACGCCTGAAAGTTGCAGATTAATACCGGCCGCTAGATTGAGGCGTCTATCGGACAGCATCGTCAGTTGTTTGGGCTTTGGTATCAGCCCAATTGCAGCATCAAGCGTTGGCTTCACTTGATGTTGATATAAGTATTCACTGCCCATCCACGGCGTGTCATCTTTACTGCTGGTTTGCAGCTGATTGAGCGTATCAAATGGCGCCAGATAAGGTTGTAGCTCAAGTCCTGTGTCGTTATCGCGCTGGGTTTGCGTGCTTTTGATCACTTGTGGGGTGAGCTTAAGCTGCGCGTCCGTTACAACATAGTTTGGCATAAATTCCGAGCGCGTAACCTGAGAATCCTTGGTATAAAAGCGCACGGTAGTGGGAGTACTTGAAAACCCACTAAACCCCGCCGCAGGCGTGATTTTGTGAATATCACCATTGATATGGGTGATGGCAAAGTTATCGCCCTCAACATGGTAAATCGGCATCAGTTGGCTAAAAAAGATAGCAAAGTCATTATTTGCCTTGGTATTTTCTTTAGCTACGCTAAAACTCAGCGCCGAGTAATAACACTTTTGTTGTGCCTTGGGGCAGGTGCTTGGCTTGCTATCAAGTAAGGTGTACTTTACATCAAGATTTTGGCCTAACCAGTTTACTGCGGTTTGGTCGAGCGCATAAAGGGGTGACGACACCCCAAAAAGTAGGGCCATAAGCCGATTAAACTTCATTGGCTAGTTCCTTGTTATCATGGTTAATTTTATTGTGTTGAAACAATCCGTATGCCCCTAAAAGTGGCGCGTGATTTAAGGTGCTTGGAATGACACGAACGGATTGATATAAAGCATTGCCAAGCAACTGCTGCATCTTGGCTTCAAGTGCAGCGTTAAAATAGTCATATGAATGCGTCACGGAGCCGCCAAGTACAATGACATCTGGATTCAGCACCATGACTACTTGCGCGAGTGCATGACCAACGTGACTGCCAAAAGTCTCAAATTGTTGTAGTGCAAATGGGTCGCCACTACGTGCTTGTTCGGCCAACCACCTCCCTTCAACTCCTTGTCGCCCAAAGAACTGTCCTGAAGCATAATCTTCAATAATTCCATCAAGATAGCTTAAGTTGCCCAGCTCTCCAGCAGCACTATGGTTACCCGTATATAAACTACCGTTAAGCACAAAACCGGCACCAATGCCTGTGCCAAGGCATACGCCAATTAGGTTGTTGGCATGGTGCTCACCATATAAGTATTCACCAAATGCAAAGCAGTTTGCGTCATTATGGACGACAACTGGCAATGAAAAGCGCTGTTCTAACAATCCCTTCAGAGGCACATTTTGCCAATTTGGAATATTTTGTGTTGTCAGCACCGTGCCGCTGTATACATCCAGTGTGCTTGGTACGCCAATCGCAATACCGGTTGCTTCGGCCGTTAGGTTTTCTTCGATTAAACGAATAACAAAGGCATTAACTTGGTTCAAGTTGGCCTGACTAGGCACCGCATATTGGCGTACCTGCTCGACCTGAGTGTGTGCAACCGAAGCCACAAGCGCTTTGGTGCCACCCAAGTCAATACATAACAAAGAGTGATTCATCGTAATTTAACTATTTTCATTTAGAGGTTGAGACAGCGTCTTTCGGCTATTGCCAAAAGTCTTATTTTTAATCAAAGGATTAGCCCATACACCAACACTCAGAATATAGCTAAGTGGCAGTAGGAGTAGCAGGGCAGCAAGCTGTAAGTTGTTACTCAATTCAGCCGCAAAACCTATGATGGGAGACATAAATGCACCGCCAATGATCCCGGTACATAAAATCCCCGTGATTGCGCCATGGCCGGTTTTGAATGAATTTAATGCCAGAGCAAAGATGACCGACCACATAATGGAGAGAAAGAATCCCACAACTGGAAAAGCAATAAGCGCCACGGTAGTGTTACCGAATAACGCACTTAACAGTGCGATAGCGGCGCCAGAGCTGAATAAAATCAAAAGCTTTTGTGCATCAATGAGTTTAAGTAGTGCCAGCCCAAGTAAACAACCTAAGGTTAGGCATAACCAGAATTCGCTCACCACTTTTGCGCCTTCGGTGGTTGGATCTAGGCCATGATACTGCTGCAAAAAGACGGAAATCAGGTTAGCTACACCTTGTTCTAGCGCGACATAAGCGGCGATGGCGGCAAAAAATTTCAGTACGGTTTTATCTTTAAAAAAGCCGATACTTTGTGACCAGCTCAGCTGCTGCTTTTTCTGCTCGGGTACCGCGCTAAATGGTGTAAATTGCGACAGCAATAGCATCACGATGCTCAGGGTAGCGAATACCGCATAGATACTTAGCCAAGTTTTATCTGCTGGGATAACACCAGACAGCGCTCCGCCAAATCCCTCTGCGGTGGTGACTTGAGACTGTAGTTTGCTATACATCAGAGGCGCGAGTGTCGCGGCAGCACCAAACATCAACTGCGCAAACACTGAAAGTACGGCAAAGTGTTCTGAACCACCGCTAGCGCGTAATAGTGGATTGATAGCCACTTGCAGCAATGCCATGGCACAGCCGAGCATAAACAACGCAACCATGGCAATGGCAAACGTTGGCATTAGCACAAAGGTCGTTGCGCCAATTGCAGCAAGGGTAAATGCAAGCTGCATAACGGTTTTTTCTCCAAAACGCTGAACTAGCAGTCCCGCTGGAATAGACATCACACCGTAAGCGATAAAAAAGGCGAACGGGAAAAACCCCGCGAGCGTTAGACCTATGCTGTAACTTTCTATTAATGCTGGAAAAATCGCGCCTAAAATATTGGTGATAAAGGACACCGTAAAAAAGGTTGCCAATACTAAGGCAATCACCAGGTAGCTTTTTTTCATGTTGTATTTCCACCTTCATTAGAGAGCGGGTGATGGCGTGGCGATCTCGCTTGTGGGCAGACAAACAAAAAGATCAAGGGGAATCTCTCCACCACCCGCAATTGGGTTATGCACGGAATGCTTGTGCTCGCTGTAATTGTTCCAGTGCAGTTGTATGGGCAGTAAAATGCTCATCACTAAGCTTTGTAAGGTAGGCCTTAGCCGCCTGTTCAATATGCTGTGGCGCTTGATCAAAGGGCATTTGGCAGGTGCTATCGCGATGATCCATGCCGCCAAGTAAGCAATACCAACTGGGACGAATATAGGGAGAGTGCTTCTTGTGTTGGTTGAGCCAAGCATCAAAATCAGCACCGCTACGCCAGTGTGTGAGCAGCTCATCAAGCTCGTTTAAGCTCAATGCTGCGACTTTCGCATCTTGCCAATACGGTGAATCTGCGCGCTTGCTGGTGGCGTAATGTGCCAGTACATACTCTTTAATACCGAGCACCAGTTCTGACAGTTGTTGATTGATGGCTTGTGCCTCAAGCTGTTGCGAAAGCAGCCTACTCAATAACTCAATGCTATAACCTGTGACCATCAGCGCGGTGGCTTCGAGTGGCTCAATGAAGCTCTGCGCGAGGCCAATAGCAAACACATTGCCTTCAACACAGCGAGCCATCATGCCCACTTTCATGGTGAGATGCTTGGCTTGTCCTTTATCGAGTTGCGCGGCTTGACGCAGTTGAGCCTCAGCCTCTTCGGGGGTGGTATGAGCGCTGCTGTATACGTAACCATGTCCGGTTCTGCCTTGTAGCGGGATCTGCCAGCGCCAGCCGCACGGCATCGCGATAGCAGAAGTGCTTGAAGGTAGCGGGTTTGTTTTAGCGCCAGCAATCGCGACCGCTGAATCATTGAGTAACTGATCGGCGAAGGAAATAAAGGGTACTTCGAGCGTTTTCTCTATCAGTAGGGCGTTAAACCCTGAGGCATCGACGTAAAAATCGCTTTTCACCTGCTCACCCGACTCAAGTGTCAGTGCCATAATTTCCCGTGCATGATGCTGTACGCTACTCACCGTACTTTGAATATGTTTTACGCCTCGCGCTAGGCTAAATGCTCTTAACCAATCTGCGAGTTTTTGCGCATCAAAGTGATAGCCGTACTCAAGCGCCCTTGGTAATGGGCGCTGTGGCAGTGGTGCTTGTTGCTTCCCGGCCAGTACTGCGGCTAAAAAGTAATGTTCGGGCTTATCTATATATTCGTTACCACGACGTCTGGCGTTGGCGTTGACAAAGTAGACTTCCGCTGTTTTGGCATCCATTTCAGAGAAGAAAGGATGGAAGTAGCTACCATTGTCGCCATTCCAATTATCAAAGTAGATCCCGGTTTTATAGCTGGCTTGGCATGCGGGCATCCAATCGCGTTCTTTCACACCAAGACTTTGCATAAAAAGCTGCAAATGCGGCGTTGAGCCCTCGCCAACGCCAATTCTGCCAATCTTTGATGACTCAATCACCGTAATTGATAAATTGGGTTGATGCTTTGCAAGGTAGGCTGCGCACATCCAACCGGCTGTACCACCACCAAGGATGGTGAGTGACTGTATTGTTTTCATAGGCACATGACCCCAGTCGCAAGGGACTGGGGCTCCGAGGTTAGAACTTATAGCTGACGCCAAGGTAATAGCGCGTACCAAATTCGATGGTGTTTTGCGTTAAGTTATATTTGGTGTCGTAAGATTGAATAACCTCATTGGTCAGGTTAACACCCTCTAAGCTGACATCCAGATTTTCCATCGCATGCCACACCAAAGATGCATCCCATTGTTGGTAGCTGTCGTTGCGTACGGCTTGTGCTGCACCTAGGCCAACCCACTCACTACGCCAGTTGTAGGCAAGACGTGCACTAAATTGCTCGTTTTCGAAAAATAGTGAGCCGTTAAATGAGTTTTCAGATACACCTGGCACCATTTCTTTTGCATTATCTGGTGTGGTGGTTTCACTATCCACGTAGGTGTAGTTAGTAATAAAGCCAAAGCCATTATCAAAGCTATGTTGAAGCTGCAGTTCTATCCCTGTTACGTCACCGTCTCCGTTACTACGTGGGCGTGTGACTCGGCATTGATCATATTTAGAAGGGTCGGTACCGCATCCGTCTACATATTCGATCGCTTCGGTAGAAAAGACAACGTTGTCAATTTTCTTCACAAAAATGGCTGCTGAGAACAAGGAAGCTTCGGTAAAGTAATATTCGACGCCAATATCCGCTTGGTCTGCTTCATATGGTTTAAGATTCGGGTTACCACCGGTGGCAGAACCAAAGTTGGCATCAATCGCTAGACCTGGCTTTAAGTCGTTGTAGTTAACTCGAGACATCACGCTAGAGGCGGCCGCACGGATGATAATATCGTCGCTGTAGTCATAAGCGAAGTTGATGCTCGGTAGCCAGTTGTCGTAGTCAACCGTTTCATCGAATACTGTGTTATCGACATAACCTGTGGACTGTTGCTCTGTATCCACATATCGCAAGCCGATATTACCGCGGAAGTTTTCACCACTGAAATCACTTTGCACATAAATAGCGAGCATATCTTCTTCAACATTGTAAGTCTTACCAAGGTCTTGTTGCTCGATTAATTCACCCGCCTCATATTTGCCAGTGATAAAATCCCACCATTTGTCTTCATCGATCTTGGCGTATGAGTTAAGGATATGTCCGCCTGTTTGCGAATGAAGATTGGTAAAAATACCATCACTCCAATTAGCTAAGCTGTTACCATCAGGAACAAAACCAATTACATCTGCTGGATTTCTTTGGAGTGCGATACGTGAAAATTCGTTTTTGTTTACTTTCACACCCGCTTTGATGTTCTTGAAGTAATCGTGTTCTAACATCCACTTGATATCGGCTTGTGCATAACTTACTTCATGCTCTTGAACTGTCGTTTGGAAGTTTGATTCATGAGCAAATTTGAGCTGGGAGGCATCGCTCGGATCTAACGAGTCAAACCAAATTTGATAAGGGCCTGTGGCATCATAAGTAAAGCCACCATCGGTACTATTTTGACCATTAGGGAAAGCTGGATCGCCAATTTTGTCTCCTTCATCGGTTGCTGGGATCCACCAACTTGAGGAGCCAAACTGCGTACCACCATCAGATGTAGATCGACCAATAACACCGCTTACCTCGAAAGTATCGCCGACGTATTTACCACTGAAGTTTAAGACATCGACTTCCATATTTACGGCGTTACGAATAGTAGGGTTATAGATAATTGATGCGTAAGCAGGTAATACTCTGGCACGCTGAGCGCCGCCTGCATCATTGGTTGCCACATCAGTCGTCCCTGCGCCACGACCAGTAACGGTAAGAAAGTTATGGTTAACATGTGGGTTGTCGAATTCAAAGTTGAAATAATCTACCGCAAATTCGATGTTATCACTTGGCGCAAATTGTGCGGTGAGCTGTGCGCTGGTGCGCTCTCGCTCAGCTCTAAATGCTTGTGAACCAATGGCCCATGCAGAAATATGATCGACTTGATTGGTATCAGGGTTAGCTTCAAACTGCTTAGTATATGAACCGATAGATTCTATTACATGGCGACCAGACGTTAACCGCTCAAGTGAGTAAGCGGCCAAAACACCAAACTTTTCATCATCACTCTTCCAACTACCTAAAAACGATCCGCTTAAATCATTTTCATCATACAAGGTAGAGCGGCCCATTTCTGCCGACACCATGTAAGTGTGTGCATCTAGGTCCAGTGGTTTACGTGTGACGAGGTTTACCGTGCCACCCAGCGCACCTTCTTCAATGTTTGCTTCAGGTGTTTTGTAGACGTTCACTGCCGAAACTTGTTCTGCAGACAACAACTCCATGTTAAAAGTACGTGTGGATGGCCCCAAATCATACCAGTCGGTACTGGCAACGGATTGGCCATTTAACAAAATGCGCGACTGCTCTGGTGCGGTACCACGAATGGTAACACCGCTGACTTCGCCATATTGGCGGTCTACCGTGACCCCTGAAATACGTTGTAGCGCATCACCAATGTTTTTGTCGGGAAACTTACCAATATCTTCCGAGGTGATAGCATCAACAATACCGTCTGCAAAGCGCTTGGTGTTCATTGAAGCTTCAAGCGAGCGGCGAATGCCTCTTACTTCAATCACTTCGACTTTTTCTGTTGCGCTTTGTTCTTCGGCTAATGCTGATGGTGCAGCGGTGAGTAACAGGGGTGAGAAGGTACTTGCTGTCACGATGGCGGCAAGTTTATTCAATTTAAATTGCTTCAACTTAGTTGTTTTCATTGTTCTGCCCATTGTTCCTATTTGTTGTTGGCAGAAGCTAGAGTATCGCCTTGAGTGTTTTTTAAGCGGTATATTTCTATCTACTAGTGATACTTTTCACGCTTAAATGAGCGTAATTTGACAAAAATACTTCACTGTACTCTAGGCAATCGCTATATTTCGATAGATTAGTATTGTTGAGTGATTGAATTTGCATGATGTGCAATTAGGTGTAATGAACGGTGGTCATAAAAACTTATAACATACCGATTTAAATAAGTTTATTAATGTAAAAGGAAATTGCTATGCGCGCGATGTACGAGAAAGTATTGCCATCCCCTGGATGCTCATGGCGTTATTGTCTGTATCAATTGCCCGAAATTCCCTTTAATTGGCACTATCATCCAGAATATGAGATTTGTTTGACGCTCAACAGTGTCGGTGTATGTCATGTGGGTGATCATATTGCCCCTTACGAAGACTTAGATTTGGTTATCCTAGGGCCTGACTTACCACATACTTGGCAGTCAAAACCGAATCCCGATCACTCCGCTCATGTTGTCCATGTTGCACAAATACCTGCGCACTGGTTGGAGTCTTTAGTGGCTCAGCACCCTGAATTACAAGGCTTATCTGAATTGTTAAATGCTGCGCGCCGTGGCGTCAAATTTCCTGTGGAAGTCGCAAGACAAGCGAAAAAGTGGTTCGAGCAAATCGCGGATGCCGAGCCGTTAATGCGCTTTGTGCTTTTGCTCGAAATGCTAACGCGGATGACGACATCGAACTATCAACATTTAGCCAGTAGCGGCTTTCGCTTTGACGCCCGCCATGATCCTGCGAAAGACAAGTTCGACCGGGTCATTGCCTATATCTATGACAATTACACCGACAAATTAAGCGCCGATGAGCTTGCACAGCAAGTGCACATGAGCACCAATCACTTTCATCGTTTCTTTAAAAAGCGCACGGAGCGTACTGTGACGGAATTTATCAATCAGCTGCGTATTGCCAAGGCCTGTAAACTATTAATTAGCTCAGCTTCTCCCATTAGTGTGATATCGGATCAATGTGGTTTTAATAATATTTCTAACTTTAATCGTCGTTTTCAAGCGTTGAAGGCGTGCACGCCTAGTGAGTTTCGCGCACGGCTGCACCAAAAGGCATTGTATTGATCTGAACGTGGGCTTGTTTATTATACGTTTTAATCAAAACTCCAATTCAAACCATGAATATTTCGTAATGCTATGATATTCATGCTTATTCCTGAATATTCAACTTGGTATTTATCAAGGAATTGCCAAGAATGTGCCGGGTCACAACAACAATAAACGAGGATGACCGTGATGACACTAGGACACTTTATAAAACAGATCCGGACACAAAAAGGCTTGAGCCAACCCCAGTTAGCGGAGCAAATGTGTGTTGAGCAAAGCTATTTATCTAAACTAGAAAACGACAAGTCTGTGCCTTCTAACGAGGTATTTAGAAAGTTACTAACGGCGCTGAATTTATCTTTAGACGAGTGTATGCAAACCCTTTCAACACAAGGAAAGCGTGAAGAACTAAGTCAAATACCAGACATCGAATATTGGTATAAGCAACACCAACAATCAAAACAAAAGCAATATAAGCAACTTGCGGTATTAGCTATTTTGCTAGTGTCTCTTGGTGTCGGGTTATTTTGGAGTGGCTACAAACAGATATTTTTTAGTGAAAAACTGTTTGAGTATGAATCTCAGGGTGTATTGCAAGCTGGCGAGCCCGTTGAGTTATACAACAAATGGCACGCATATCTCGTTCCTCATAGTAAGAATGGTGACCGTGAGTTTTTTGAGCAAGTTCAGCTTGCCATGGCGAAACGTTTAGACAAAAAAACGGTATTTTTCTCAGACTATAAAGGGGGCGCTTATACCGAATCGGTAACCGATGGTAGAAGGCACTATCGTTTTCAAGGCCCTAAATTTAGTGAGCGTGTAGAAAACGCCTGGTTGCAATTTGTTGGCTTATTATGCTTCTCTGCTGGGGTTATGCTAACTTTAGTAGGGAAACGGTTAGTTAAGCCTTAGTTTATTAAGCCTTAAGGTAAAGGTGTAAGATGCAAAAGCGATTATTTTTTGGTATTGGCATGGATGACGACACTCGAGCACATATCGGTCAGTGGCTGGTGGATAGCGTGAGTGCCAGTAAAGCCAATACACAACCAAGTAATTGGCATCTTACACTGGCGTTTCTTGCCATGGTGGAGGAATCAAAAGTTGCTGAGCTTTGTGATTTTGCCAGTAGTTTATCTGTGCCTAAATTTGCACTCACCTTTAGTGACTATGGCTACTGGCAACACAATGGCATTTTTTACTTTAAGCCCGAACAAAAACCACAAGCTTTGCTTGATCTCGCCAATCCATTACGGGCTTTTGGAGAAAAATGCGACCTCTATCATAACCCGCATCCGTTCTCTCCACATATCACGCTATTTAGAAATTGTAAGCCAGAGCCGACTGTGGCAAAGCCAATAGAGCCCTTTTCGCTGACGGTAAAAAAATTTCACCTCTATCACTCTCACCGCAATGAGCATGGCTTGATTTACGACCCTATTGAGTCCTTTTTTCTGAACTGACCTTTAAGATAACCAACGCTTTAGCCTTTTAACCAAAGTTTCGAACCAAGTCAGTTGATAGCGTTTGTATTTATCGCACTTGAGGAATAGCTTTTTGGTGGCTTCGTTTCGTGCTGGGCTAATATGTAGACGGCTACACTCTTTACTTGCGCTGTGCCAATCTTGTGCGCTGACGGCTTTAATCAAATTAGGAAAGGCCAAAAATAACTTACTGGTACCAAGGTTATAAGCCATATCCAGCAACGCAATCTTAGCGGGCGTCGGTAATAGTTGATAAGGAATGCTGCCAGCATCTTGCTTGGCAAAAAAATGGATTAAGTGCCGCTCAAATTCTTTAATCTGCTCTATGAGGTACTTTTTAGAGGCCTTGGGCGACAACGTTAGCTCGGTATGTTGAGCATACCAAGAAGCTTTGTAGCCGCTTGGCTTGTACTTTATATTGCGATATTCATCGCGCTTTTGTTGTAGTGTTGCAGAGCGTTTGGAGCGCCTATCTCGCATTGGTAATTGGCAGAATTGCTCAACACTTTGCATGTGAAAGCCAACACCAATCGTTGGATTGGCATTCACATCTAGGTACAAATGTAGCACTTCACCTTCAAACTGCATGAGGTGCGTGATTACTCGCTGATAGAATTTATCGGTGTCATTGAACAACTAGGTACCTCAGTGATCACTGCTTTTTCATTTGTGGTATAGCACTGTTTTAGTATAGAACAGTAGCAGGCCTCTGCCTTAAAATTCATTTTATGGGCATCTATTTTATCCCATAAGCCACGGTTAAAATTACTTTTTGGCATAGTGAAGATGTTGAAAGTGTCACCATCTGCTAGCAAGATTTTTTGTGGTGCACTGGAAACATACCAACCAAACTTTTTTAGATAATTGATATTTGATTCTTCGTCTTGGGCATCTCTAAGCGCTGCTTGATAGGCGTTAAGGTTGCAGCAAGCGTCCATAAGCTCGGTTACATCAAAGTAATTTTCGCCATCAAACTCGTACTTAATGTAGTGGATTATGGCAGGCCCGGTCCCCGAGTTACGGATGTCTACTCTAATCGTTGCTTGAGTGGAGTCTAGATCAAAGTTGCTATAGCTAAACTGTAGCCAAGGCCAGGTTTCAGTTTTTAGCTGCTTTTCGGCCGCGGAAACCTGCTCTTGAGCAGCCTTGGCTTGCAGATAAGTGGCATAAAACGACGCTGCTGAGATAAACATAGCGCATAAGGCTAAAATGGTGTTCATTTTAGAGCGAGAGAGTTTAAAACTACCTCTCGCTTGTCTTGAGCTCGGTGCTGGCGGGCGCACTCGCTCCGTGAGTCTCTCTTCGGTAACATCTTCAGAGTGAGAGTTATTATTATGGTCTGACATATTTATCCAAATGATATTACGCTTTAAGGCGACAGAAATACCAGTAACGTATCTCCAATTTTCAATCTATCTGTCGATAGCTGATTCCATTGCTTTAGCTTTGTGACGCTGACATTAAATTGTTTCGCAATGCGCCATAAACTATCGCCGTGTTTTATCTTATAGTCTAGTTGTTTGTCAGCTAGTATGGGCAAAATTAGCTTTTTCCCTGCACGAATACGGTCACTCTTTAATTGATTAAAGGCTTTTAACTCGGCGACGGTTAGCGAGTAGCGCTTTGCAATAGTGCTGAGAGAGTCTCCGCGGCGAATTGTATAATGTTGCCATGTATCTGCGGGCATTTTTGGTAAGTCTGTGAGCATGGTTTGCCACTCTGATACGCGCGCGGTGGGGACGACAATATGCTCAGGACCACCGAGTAATGCAGGAAAACGTGCATAGCCTGGGTTCAATACTTCGACCTCTTTCCAGCCTTTAAGATCAGATAAAATGGCTTGCTGTTCGAGTTTAATAACGCTGATTAGCGAGCGATTAGGGATCTTAGGAAACTTCATCAAGTCATGCTTTAGCAGCTGTGATGCCGCAAGTAGCTTTGGTACGTAGTGGCTTGTTTGGCGCGGTAACTTCAAATGAAAAAAGTCAGTTGGTTTACCTGCTTTTTTATTACGTTCAATAGCCGCAAGCACTCTACCTTCACCCGTGTTGTAAGCGGCAATGGCATGATACCAATCGCCATCAAAACGTTTGTGGAGATATTGCAAAAAGTCCAATGCGACGCGAGTCGAGTCTACGATATCTTGGCGACCATCATACCAAGCGTTGATCTTGGCGCCATAATGCTTAGCAATTAGCGGCGTTAGTTGCCACAAGCCTGAAGCGTGCTTGTGAGAGTAGGCGTGGGTATTAAAATCGCTTTCAATTAGTGGCATCAACGCAAGTTCAATTGGCATATCACGCTTTTCGACTTCTTCCACTAAGTAATAAAGTAGCGGCGCTGCTCGTTCACTGATGGTATCCATATAATTTGGATGCTTGAGATACCAATCAATCCGTTGTTTTACACGCTTATCGTTGGAGTCGGCAAAGCTGAGCTGATCTTTAATACGTAGCCACAAATCATCTGTAGCGAGTGGATCATACGATGCTTTAACTACGGTTTCAGCTTCGTCTTTGACTGTATTTTTTGGTTTGTTTACGACAGGTCGCACGGAGTTATCTGGCGTAGGTTCATCCTGTTGAGGTTGCTGTATTTGGCTACAGCCATTTAGAAGCAAAATTGCTGCAAGTAATGGAGTGATGAGGTTTTTCATAGAGCCTTTTTTATTATCCTTTTATTATACAGTCCAATGAGGCATCTGAACCGCATAAGATTGTATATAAATTCGGTGCAAATGCAAAAATAGGCACCTTACCTGTTGCGGCTGTGTAGTGTAGAGCGATGAAATGGATACAAAATGAACTTTAGCGTTACAGCATTTAGCATTGATTAATGGAATTAACGCAATAACACTCGGTTACTTGGTAATTGCGTCTGCTCACTTACTCAAGGCGTAGTTGTTGCTTAAATCGTGTTTTATAGGTTCTCGAGAGTGTTAATACTTTCCCACTTTGCAATGCGATTTCACTGTCACCACTGGCGAGCGGCGTAATACTCACAACCTTAGAGACATTAATGGTATTTCATCTTCATTGCTTAGTGGTGTTATTGGGCGTGCTTCGCCAAGTATATGAGAAATACTAAATCGATAACCAGTTATAACGGCAATAAAGAACACCAAGCTCCAAGCATCTTTTTGATATTAATAGATAAGTTCAAACCAAGAAAGATGAAAGTTGTAATCTAGTTGCAAACTAAAATAAATCGTTTCACGTAATAACACCATGCTGCTAACACGGCCAAAACAAAATAACAGTGAGGCAATAAAAGTGGGGCTAATAGGCGCGATTAGTATCGGCCTACCAACTACCACTGAGCGTAAACGCAAACTCCGGTGGTACACGTTCACGAATCATTTCCACGGCGCTTACGCTGCCCGCCCGTGAGGCGTTGTGATACAGGCGTCGATATTCGTATCTAGACGTTAGTGGCGAAGCTTCTAGGTTGAGCTTAACTCGCTGGCTTACTTGAAGTTGCGCTTGCAAAGCCAATTGCAATGAGCCTGACTCAATAAATTGTTCGTCTGGGTAATATTCGCGATAACTATCCCCACTGGAAATCTCTACGCTCCAAGAAAAACGGCTAAAACCTTGTCGAAATAGCATGCTAGCCCTATGTGGAACAGTTCCGTTAATCGCACGCTTGCCTGTGAGTATGTCACGGTATGATGCGTCTCGATAACTATAATCAAGATTGATCTGGCTGTTGTTGATCCAGCTTGATAAGTCTAGATTAACTGCACCATCTAGCCCCCAAAGTGTGGCATCCCCGGCATTTGCAATTATGCTTTCACCTCGATTATCTTGCTGATATTCATGCACATCTTTTTGCCACTGATAAAAAGGTTTAACGTTAAAACGCCATATTTCACCTTCTTCAATATCAATTTGCAGCGCAAGTTCAGTGTACTGCATAGGCTTTATTTCAAGGTTGCCAAACTGTAAGCGGCCAAATCCTGCGTTGAGCTCAGGTAAAAAAAGTGAAAAATCGAGCTGTTCCACCTCATGCTTTAAGGTGGTTGTAAACTGAGTGCTTTTTGTCGCGTCATAATTTAATCGCACCAGCGGCTTGGTGATGAGGTGCTGAATATCTTCACTCTTACTGCTATTGGTCGAAAGTGTAGCCTGCTCGGCTGCCAGTTTGCTGTATAACCGCCATTTGGGTGAAAGCGACCAAGTAAAAGCAGCAAAGGGCTCAAGACTTAGCTCTTTTATCGTGCTGTGTAACTGCTCCTTGGGTAATAGTGTGTTGGCATTTACTCGATTAATACTGGCCTCAAGACCATACTCCGAGACAGTGTCGTTTACCATCAGGCGAATTACTCGCTCGTCAGTACGCTTATACTGTGTAAAGCTCGGTGTTGAAAGTTGCGCAGAGAGACCATCAAGCATGTGTAACTCATTCTTTTGTTTTGAGTAGTAGCCTGTAAGCTGTGTGCTCCAGCGCTGACCTTGCCACTGTCTATCGATAGACATTTCGGTTGTGTCTGCTTTATCGCGCTCTTGCGAAAACGCAGATTCAATATCGCTGGATGAAGTTGGTGTGCGGTACAGCCATTCGTATTGCGACTGCAAGTTGTCTTTTACAGCCTGAACATTGAGCGTTAGGGCGCCATCCTGCATGGTTTTGTGGCTGGTAAGTGAGAGTGTTATTCGCTCACTTTGCTCTCTAAATGTTTCTTCGCTCTTTTCCTCGAGAGTATTACTAGACGCAAACAGTTGACCTTTATTGGTACTTTTAAATGGCTCATCCTGAGCTTGAATATGGCCACTATGCGTCCACTGCCCTTTAGGTAAGATAAACCCTGCCATTGCCGTGATGCCAATCGAGGAGCTGGCGTTGAGTGTGCTACCTAGTTGCCAATTATAGGCATTGGTTTTTTCATCACGAATGACGTTAACAACTTGATTATATTGCTTAAGTGAAGGGAATGGGTGGTGGCTTAGATAAACTTCTAGCGCAGTAATTTGATCAACGGGAAGTTGTTTTAGATACTCCGAGACCGACCCGGACTTTACGCGGATCTCCATACCATTTAATAAAATATTGGCTGAACTACCACCGAGACCGCGCTCACCATTTTGCTCTAAGAGTGTGAATGACGGTAAGCGCTCTATGACTGCAAGTACATCTTGTGCAGCAAATTGTTGCAAAGAATTTCCAGTGTAAACACTCGGTTTTAAGTTATCCATATTGGCGTAAACGCTGCTACTTATGACGCTCATTAAAGCGTAATAGGCTGCCGTGGAGGGATGAAATCGTGTCATTGTTCCTCTGTGAATAAAAAGCTCTCCATTGCGCTATTAAAAATAAAAAAGCAGATAAAACAAATTATTAGGTACGTAAGGTGGTTCTATGGGACGGATCGACGGGACACCGTAAGCGGGTTCACGTCGCTCGCTGGTGTTATGCAGCCTGAGAAAGCGTATCAAAGCGTGACTTCAAAGCCTTCTTATAGCCTTTACTCAAGCTAATTTGCGCGCCCGTTGATAACTTGATGATGGCATTACCTGACGCTTTGGTGATGATACGCTCAACATAGGCCAGATTAACTAAATAAGAGCGGTGGGTGCGCACAAATAGATCGGTGGGCAGCATGGCTTCAAACTGAGATAGGGTTGCTCGTTTGAGGTATTGGTGTGACTCGGTATGAATTTCAACATAGTTTTTAGCAGCCACTATGTGCACTATGTCTTTGATCTGTACAAATGACTTATCGCCGCCTAAATCCACAAGCAAACGTTGATTTATCGCGATGCTATTGTTTTCTTCGTTGCTTTCAATACGGATAAACTTGTGCCAAATCATAAAGCAGACGTAGATCACCAGCGGATGTAATGGCGCAAAATAATACAAGGTATAGGGAATATCATCGCGATAAACGAGATAGTCGAACCCAGCTTGTATAGACATGCTCAGTACGAATAAAACCGAGCAGCAAACAAGGTAATTGCGCCAATATACCTTATTCTGTTGGCTGAGTTTATTTAGCCATAAGAAGAGAATTGGCGTGTAAATATACCAAAGCCCCCATTCCTGCAAGGCCCACCAGATCGGGTTATTCAGCCGCTCACTTTCTATCTCAACCCAATCGTGCAGTAAGTCGATTGCGGTTAAAAATATGATGACGGCGGTCCAGCCAACTCCAGTAATAGTAAGAATAGGTTTATATACGGTGTGCACGAACTTTTCCCTAAATTAGATACTGTTAGTTTACCGACTTTTTATAAGTTCACAAATCCTCAAGGATGATTTGGCCTGTCGTCTTATTTACCTTGAACTAAAGGTAAGCTGTGCCTTACCCATGGCTCAGGTTAGTTAACCAAATACACATCTAAAGCAGGCGCCTTGCTCGCGCTGAAGGTAAATTAAGTCGCCGCCATGATTAATCATGATTTGTCTCGAGAGGCTTAAACCGATCCCAGAGCCTTGCTGTTTAGTGGTAAAAAACGGTACGAAAATCATGTCGACGACATGCTCGGCAATGCCAGGGCCATTATCGCTTATTTCTATATAGTGCTGGCCTGCGTTATTTGCTCCAGTTTTCAACACCACTTGGCGCGCGTTTTGCTGACTTGAGTCATTGTTTTGCCGGACCGCCTCAATGGCATTTTTGGTTAAGTTAATAAGCACTTGCTCAATCTGAGCTGTATCTAACATCACCAGTTGAGAGTGGCTAATATCAAGCTGTAAGTCTATGTTTGCTTGATGACAGCTTTGTTGATGTAACTGATAAATACCCTCTACAAGCGGCGCAAGCTGGGCAGGTTGCAGCGCTGGGCTGGGTAAATTACTCACCGTTCTAAAACGGGCGATAAAAGCGCCCAGATACTCAGTGCGTTTTGCCAGTGTTTGCAACGCTAATGCGAGGTCTTGTTTATCTTCTTCATCGTCAAAACTCAATGTGTCGGGCAAGAGTCCCTCACAGGTTTGTGCAATGGATGACAGAGGTGTAATAGAGTTAGCGACTTCGTGCGTAAGCACTTTGGTGAGGCGTTTATAGGCTTGCTGCTCTTTGTTTTGTAAAGCATCTCGAATAGATTGTAAGGTGACAATTTTACGAATTTGCCCTTGGATCTGTGCTGAAGTTATTTGTATAGACAAGTTATCTTGTTGTTCGCCATACTGCCAATTTGCTATCGTTTTCAAACTGTTATCGCATTCATTAACCAGTGGTGCGATATCTTCTAAATCTTCGCTGTGATTAATGGGTTTACCGAGTAGCCGGGTTACCGCTGGATTTGACTCTATAACCTTCCCCTCGCTGTCGAGCACCAAAACCGCTAAGTCGATATGCACTAACAAGGTTTGTAAAAAGTGAGCCTGCTGCTCGGCGCTCAAACGTGCGCTTTGGATCCGCGTTTTTATCTCTTCTAAGTGCTGCCGCATGGGGTGATGTTGGCTTAATCCTAAGGAGCTATCGCCATTGGCTAAAGACTTAAGTACAAAACCCATATGCTTGTTTTGCTTGTTAAATTGGAAGTATAAGGTTGAAATAAACGCGATGGTAATAAGGGTGATCAGCAGCCAAGTTGCCGAAAATCCACCTTGTATATACAAATATAGCGAGAGGCTACTGGAAATTACTAGGCCAATGATAGTAAAGAAAAAAATAAGGGTGGGGTGGTGAGCGAGGCGGGTCATTTCTTTCCTTCCTACAAATCGTACTTTTCTAAGCGACGATACATTGCCCCTCGGGTTAACCCGAGCGCTTTGGCTGCGTTTGAGACATTGCCTTGATAATGCTTGAGCGCTGCACGCACCGTACGTTGCTCAATCTCTTCAAGGTTGAAAGTACCCTCAAAAGTGAGTGCATTGGGGTCCGAGGTATCCTCCTTACCGGCTTGCGCCGCCGAGTGGTTAGTACCAATTACAGTACTGATATCTAAAAACTCGGTTTCACTTAAGATCACCGCACGCTCGATAGCATGTGCGAGCTCTCTGACATTACCCGGCCACGGATAGGTTTGTAAACACTGCATGTCGCTGCTATTTACCTCAAGCTGCCTTTTATACTTGTGGCAAAAGTGCTCTAGGTAGTAGTTTACGAGCAGTGGAATATCGTCGGCACGTTCGCGAAGCGGTGGCAGACGGATCTCTATGGTATTGATCCGATATAATAAATCTTGCCTAAAACGACCTTCATCAACCGCTTGTTGCAGATTGTCGTTGGTGGCACAGATAAGTCGTATGTCCACTGAAATGGGCTTATTGCCGCCCACAGGAGTGACTTGTCGATTTTGTAGCGCTGCAAGTAGCGTTGTTTGTTGGTTCATTGGTAGGTTGCCCAATTCGTCCAAAAACAAACTCCCTTCGTGTGCAAGCTCAAAGCGACCGACCTTATCGCTTTTCGCATCGGTAAACGCCCCTTTTTTATGACCAAATAGTTCGCTTTCAAACAAACTTTCGGAGATAGCGCCCATGTCTAAGCTGATAAAGGTCTTGTCGTGGCGCATACTCGCCTGATGAATGGCGTGGGCTGCAAGCTCTTTGCCCGTGCCACTTTCGCCAGTGATCAAAATGTTGGCATCAGTGAGTGCTGCGCGTTCTATAGTACTAAACACCTTTTGCATTACCTGGCTTTGGCCTAGAAAGGCAAATTGATGGCTACCACTAGATTGATTGAGTGCCTGATTTAACCCTTGTGCCTGACGAGTGAGCTTACCAACTTGCTGCTTGTCTTTGGCATGGGCAAATGCGGCGGCAACCGCACCGAGTAGTTGGTCATTTTGCCACGGCTTAGCGATAAAGTCGGCGGCGCCTGCTTTTATCGCATCGACAGCAAGTTGAATATCGCCATAAGCGGTCATTAACAGCACCACGATACTTGGGTCTTGTTCGACAATTTTCTTTAACCAATAAAAGCCTTCTTTGCCACTAATGGCATCTTGGCTAAAGTTCATGTCGAGCAAGATCACATCTATTTGCTGCGATGTAATCTGCGCTTCTATATCAAAGGGGTTATCTGTGGTGATGATGGTTTGATAATGCTTTTTTAGCAAAAGCTTTGCTGCAATTAATATATCGCTGTTGTCGTCGACAATTAATATGGTGCCTTCCTGCTTCATATCCTGATCGCTTTATTTTTCTTTTAGCGTACCGCAATCGTTTACACTTCGTCTACGAAAAGTGTTCATTTATGGACACTTTGTGATTTTTGATGTGTTCTATTTCCGGACACTGACTATTCTTGAAATATAAGATTTTATATTTAACTTATTGTATTTTAATGAAAAACAAATCTTGGCACGGTGCTTGATATTAGTTACGCATATTCGATAAAACGATTTAACTGACTAAGAACAAGAGGCGTGATTATGGATAAGAAAATAGAGCGTTCAGGATTACAAAAACATCTTAAAAAAGCGGTGGCAGGTGGTGTACTACTGAGCATTGCTGCAGCGGCATTGGCATTCAATAACACTGCCTCTTCAGGTCGTAGTCAAAATCTCGTGCTGAGTAGCCTAACGGTGAGTACTGTAAGCAAGGGAGCGTTTGTGGACGCACTAAGCTTGCGTGGTCAAGTCGTACCAAAAACCACTATTTACTTAGATACCATCGCGGGTGGCCAAGTAGAAGAGCGTTTGGTGGAGCAGGGTGAGTTTGTTGAGGCAGGTCAGCCATTAGTGAGATTGAGTAACACCAGTTTACAGTTAGACGTGATGAGCCGTGAGGCACAAGTAACAGAGCAACTTAACTTCCTGAGAAACACCCAAATGACGATGGAAACCAGTCGGCTTAATCTACGCCGTGACTTGCTGGAGATTGACCTACAAATTAGCCATTTGGAACGCCGTTATAAGCAATCTAAACCACTCGTTGAGAAAGGCGTACTGGCAACCGACAGACTATCTGAAATTGAGGACGATTTACAGTATTACAAGGCCCGAAAGGAGCTGACGTTAGAGCGCCAAACGCAGGAAAACTCTATTCGTAAAGTGCAAGTCGAACAGCTAGAAGACAGTGCTGAGATGCTACAGAAAAACTTGCAATTTGCCCGTAAAAACCTTGAAAACCTACTGATCAAAGCGCCGGTATCGGGTTATTTGAGTGAGTTGGATGTTGAAATTGGTGAGTCAAAGAGTAAAGGAGCGCGGTTAGGCCAAATTGACATTCCGAATGAATACAAGTTGGTCGTGCGCCTTGATGAGTTTTATTTAAATCAAGTACAACCGGATATGGCAGTGAATGTGATGTTAGACAGCGGCTTAGTCAGTGCCAAGGTGAGCAAAATTGATAGCCGTGTAACACAATCTCAATTTCAGGTAGAAGTGGCGCTACCAAGCGGTCTTAGCGACATCAAACGCGGCCAAAGCCTAGATGTAGAACTGATGCTTGGTGGTAACAAAGAAAATGCCTTACTGCTAAAGCGAGGTGCCTTTTTTACAAGCTCTGGCGGTAATTGGGTATACGTGTTGGCAAGTGATGGCAAAACCGCTGAGCGCCGTGACATTCGCTTAGGCAAGAAGAGTCAAGATTATTACGAAGTGTTAGATGGGCTATCGCAAGGTGAGCAAGTGATCACCTCAAGCTACAGTAACTTCGACAAAGCGCAACAACTCAATTTCTAAGGATATAACAATGATAAAACTAACTAACCTAAACCGTGTATTTCGTACTCAAGACGTTGAAACTACTGCGCTAAACGATATTAACCTAACCGTTAATGAAGGCGAGTTTGTCGCCATCATGGGCCCGTCTGGGTGTGGTAAGTCTACTTTATTATCCATCTTAGGGATGTTGGATTCACCGTCATCTGGGCAGTTTGAGTTTGCGGGCACGGACATTGCGGGCTATAGCGAAAAACAGCTCTCACAGCTACGTAAAGCGTCTATTGGTTTTGTATTTCAAAGTTTTAACCTGATTGATGAGCTAACGGTGTTTGAAAATGTTGAGCTACCGCTGCAATACCAAAATATCTCAAAAAGTGAACGTAAGCAGCGTGTAGAGCAGATTTTAAAGCGCGTTGCCATCGATCATCGCGCCGATCATCTACCACAGCAGCTTTCTGGTGGTCAGCAGCAGCGTGTGGCGGTTGCAAGAGCGCTGGTTATTAACCCTAAACTTATCTTAGCGGATGAGCCAACGGGTAACTTGGACTCCAAAAACGGCGAAGAAGTCATGGCGATGTTACGCGAGCTAAACCGCGAAGGTACAACCGTGATCATGGTAACGCACTCAGAAAAAGAAGGGTCATACGCGGATAGGCTTGTACGCCTTCTCGATGGCCAAGTAATGCTCGATAAAGCCAATTCAGTGAGGCAACCGCCAAAAGTAGAGGTAGCATAATGATAACGAATTACCTAATCACGGCATTGCGTACATTTAAGCAGCAAAAACAGCATTTTATTTTAAATGTCGTTGGGCTTAGTGTGGGCTTAGCTGCGGCAATTTTGGTCGCACTGTTTGCAAAAAATGAACTATCTTACGATAGCCAGCAACCTCATGCTGAGCGTATTTACCGTATCGGACAGGACTATTCAAAGCTGGGGCTGGCTGTAATACCGATTTCTAACTTCCCCCGCGCTAAAGAGATGGAGCAATATAGTCAGATCGAGTCTGTTTTTGCACTCACAAAAGTTGACTGGACAAATCAAGCTGAAACCGATGTTCAGCATAATGGCCAAGGCTACAAGCTAACAGAAGTGTTAGGGGCTACCCCAAATATCCAAGACTTTATTGAGGTTGATATATTAACTGGTGACTTAAGCAACGCTTTGAGTGTGCCAAATAGTATTGCGTTAAATGAGTCTGAAGCGTTGCGAATTTTCGGTACGATTAATATTGAAGGGGAAACACTTGAATTCAAAGACGGCCAATACACCGTGAGGGCTGTATTTAAGGATTTGCCTGAAAATACGCACTTTTCCTTCAAAAGCTTAGTTTATATTGAGCACGACTTATCTAATTTAGATATCAACTCAAGTTATGTATATCTTAAGCTCACCGAAAATACAGACGTACCTGAGCTTGCGCAAATATTTACCGATAGATACTTTGATGGCCCGATGAAAGGCAAGCTTGCTATTGAGCTACACCCATTACGTGATCTTCACCTCACTGCTAAATCACCATTCGAGATGAAATCAGGAGGAACTGAGCAGGTTGTCGTTATCTGTGCAGGGTTGAGCGTACTTCTTATTCTTATCGCAGGTTTTAACTTTATTAATATGACCATTGCGCAGTCTGCAAAGCGTGCTAAAGAAGTTGGTGTGCGCAAGGCACTCGGTGCAAGCAAGTTGCAACTGGTTATTCAGTTTTTGGCTGAGTCTGTGTTGGTGTCATTATTGTCAATGATTATTGCATGCGTTCTAGTTGAGCTATGTTTACCGAGCTTTAATCAACTTGTGGATCGCGCATTAGTTGTCGATTACATGTCAATGTTGAGCGTTGCAGTCATTGCTGTGGCGATTGCTGTTGGTGTTGGTGCAGGGCTATATCCAGCACTATTTATTTCATCTTTCAGTGCAAAGCGTGTACTCAGTGGTGATTTGCAAAGAGGAAATACGGCAATCTTTGTGCGTAAAAGTCTACTGACCTTTCAGGCTGCATTATCAATTGCTTTGATCATCGCCTCTGTAACGCTACAACAGCAGCTAAAACACCTGCAAGGTTTACCGCTGGGATACGAAACAGCGCAACGCGTTGTGGTCTCAGATTTACCGAAACAGTCTATTTTTTCGAAAGAACCCACTGTGTTAATGAATAGACTTACAGCAATCGATGGTGTTGAAGCATTGAATTTCATCGATACGAAACTGACTGTATCAATCAATAGCAGTGTTTCACCAACGTGGCCAAATGGAGAACAATCAGAGGGGATCACGCCGACTATTGGCGCTGGTTTTAATTTGGTTGAAGGATTAGGGCTGACATTACTCGCAGGGCGTGACTTTAGCCGTACATACGCTGCAGATTGGGCATCTCAAGATGGTAACGGTACTAACGTTGGGGCGATCATAACTGAAACGGTTGCAAAGCAAGCTGGTTTCTCAAACTACCAAGATATTATAGGCCAGACTATTTTGGACAAAGGTCGCGGTTTGAATATGCGAGTTGTGGGCGTTGTGGCTGATGTAAAAGTGGGGAACGCCCAGGACGCAAGCTCTAATATCATTTTTCTGTGCGGATTTAGTCAAAGTACGGTGGGTGAAATCATCATGACGGTAAGCGCTCAAAACATAGCCTATGTGCAAGATCAAGTGATAGAGATTCTTGCTAAGAGCGCCAACCTTTATGAGCCGAATATCAGCCTCATGTCAGATAATTATAAAGCGATTTTGCGTGATGATGAGCGAGTTTCTCTAGTTGTATTGATTTTTACTGGTCTTGCGGTATTCCTGACGTGTTTAGGAACCTTTGGACTGGCATCCTTTGCGACTGCTCGCCGCCAAAAGGAAGTGGCTGTGCGCAAAGTCTTGGGCGCATCACGCTTGAGCATTGTGAATATCCTAGCGAAAGAGTTTCTTTCATTAGTGGCAGTCAGTATCGCGATTGCGTACCCAGTAACCTATTGGTTAGTGGGTGACTGGCTCGCAAACTTTAACGATAGGATAGAGCAGGCGATGTGGATATACGGTATTGCAGCTTTAGTCGTTGCTGGGATCACTTGGTTAACCGTCGCTACCCTTGCTTTTAAAGCGGCGAGTACGCGTCCGTCACTAATTCTACGATATGAATAGTACACCTTTTGCGCGGCCTAGTGAGGCCGCTTCTTGCGTTTAAGGAAGAAGAATGTTGATTGTCAACTTAAGTACTGCGTTACGAGTAGCGAAGAAACAAAAACTCCACTTTGCCCTCAATGTTTTGGGTTTCTCATTGGGCGTGTCCGCTGCATTTTTGATATTACTTTACACCTTGCATGAGCTATCCTTCGATCGATTTCAGCCAAGTGCTGAACGCGTATATCGCGCCGGGGTAGACTTTTCACCACTAGGCCTTGGCACTATTCCAACCGTTAACTATCCCCGTTTACTAAAAGCGAAAGGCCTTGCACAAGTAGACGACGTGTTTGCGTTATTTCGTGCAAAAAATTATGACCCTGCGCTAGGGTATGTCCGCTTTGGTGAAACGTCTTTTCAGTTAAATAATTTATATGTTGCTTCAAGTAATATCATGAGTTTCATAGACCTCGACGTCTTGGAGGGCAATATTGAACAGGCGTTGAGTACACCGGAGCAACTGGTATTGAGTCGCTCCGAAGCCATGCGTTTGTTTGGGCACCTTGATGTAGTCGGACAACGTTTAGATTATAAAGGGGGTGTATACACAGTTGCTGCAGTTTTTGAAGATCTGCCCCCTAATACTCATTTTGCATTCGATAGTCTGATTTACACCAACAAGACCAGCGAAAACTTATATATGCACATGCATTATGTGTACTTACGTCTCAATAACACCAGTAATATTCCAGAGCTGGAGCAGACTGTTACGGATTTATTTGTGCTAGGGGATGAAAAAGATGTGTTATCGATTAATTTAACGCCCCTTGTGGATCTGCACCTATATCATGATGAGCTATCTGAGATGCGCGCTGGCGGAAATGTTCAAGCCATCACTGTGAGTGTAATACTCAGTTTTGCTTTATTGAGCGTCGCTGCCATCAACTTTATTAACTTGAGCATTGCGCAAAGTGGTTGTCGTATTAAAGAAGTAGGGATCCGCAAGTCACTTGGTGCTTCAAGAGCACAGTTATTCTGGCAATTTATTTGCGAATTTTTGGTAGTTGCTTTAGTAACACTCATTGTTAGTGCAGCAATGATTGAGTTGAGCTTACCTAATTTTAATCATCTGGTTGATAGAACGCTTCATTTTACTTTTTTCAGTTGGCAAGGAGGACTTCTGGTGGTGTTATCACTAATTGTCAGTTTGCTAGCTGGAATTTATCCTGCCCTCTATCTCTCAAAATTAAATCCGAAATTAATGTTGTCGGGCCAATCTTCGTTATCTGGCGGTGCAATATGGCTGCGAAAGATATTGCTTATGTCTCAGTTTATTGTCGCCATCGCGTTAATCATTGGTGCAATAACACTACCTCGGCAACTCAGCTTTTTACAAACCTTATCACCAGGTTACAACGTGGAAAATCGTTTATACATAAGAGAGCTACCGAAAGAAGCTATCTTGGCTGGTCCACACTCACCTTTTCTAGATGCAGTGCGAAATATTGACGGAGTGAAACAGGCAGGCCCTCTTGATACGGATTTAACCCATGATATTCAATACAGTTTCAACCCCATATTACCAAATGGTGAAGAGTCAGCAGAGGCTATTGCGGGTATAGGTGTTGGTTTTAATGCCGTATCGCAACTCGGCTTGGAGTTGATCGCAGGACGGGATTTTGCACCAAAGTACGCATCAGATTGGTATACACAACGAGGAAATGAGCGCTTTATTAGTATTATCGTCACTGAATCTGTTACTAAGTTAGCAGGTTTCACTTCACCTCAGCACATCGTAGGAGAAACCATGCGTCGTGGAAAGTTAAATATGACGGTGGTGGGAGTGGTGAAAGATATACAAATTGGCGATGCTAAGCGCAATAACTCTGTGGCGATGCTGTTACCAGGGTACAGCCTAGTGCCAACCGCCGCTATTTTGATAGAAGTCGATAAATCAAAGCAACAACATGTGACGCAACAGCTTACCCAGCTGCTCGCTTCAAGGTTGGGTATTTATGAGCCTGATATTGAGGATTTAGGGGCGAATTTTAGCGCAAACTTTAACGAAGATGTTCGTTTTATTCAGATTGTGCAAACATTCAGCTTACTCACATTGTGTCTTGCGATATTAGGTGTGGTTGGTCTCACGTCTTTTACTGTGTTAAAGAAGCAAAAAGAGGTAGCTGTGCGTAAAGTGCTAGGAGCATCAAGCCTGAGCATCGTCAATATGTTAGCAAGAGACTTTCTGACTTTAGTTGCTGTGAGCATGACCATTGCGTACCCACTTGCCTATTGGCTTGTTGGTGAGTGGCTTGCGAACTTCAATGACCGAATCGATCAAGCGATGTGGATATATGGCATTGCTGCACTGATAGTTGTTGGGAACACTTGGCTTACAGTGGCAGCTCTAGCCCTTAGAGCTGCAGGCATGCGACCAGCATTGATACTACGATATGAGTAGAAAAGAGCCGCTGATGAAAACCGTCAGCATGGAGTTACTGTCAATTTAGTGTCAAAAACCATAGTTACACTGGGGCTAATTCAGGCTTGAATAACAAGGTGTAACTATGGCTAAGGTTAAGACAACCTCTCGTCTTCGTAGAAGATCAGCTAATTCACTTTGGATTGGTGTTTATAACAGTATCCTATTGTTATGTTTACCTTTGATTGCGCTGATCTTATTAAAAAAATGGCTACGTAAGCCGGGTTATAAAAAGCACTTTTTACAGCGCTTGGGTGTCTACGATTGTAAGCGGTTACCCGCCTGCATTCATTTACACGGCGTTTCTGTCGGCGAATGCGCCGCTATTGCTAAACTTATTCCTGAGCTGCGTAAACAGCATCCTCATTTACCCATTGTTTTTACTTGCACCACGGTTGCAGGTTCCGACTATATTGAGCGCAACTGGGGGGAACAAGTCATTCACACCTATTTGCCACTGGACTTTCAATTGACGGTTGGTGCGTTTTTGGCGCATTTTAATCCGCTATTGACCATGTCGGTTGAGATGGAGTGGTGGCCGAACCTTATCCGTCAGTCGCGCAACCAAGGCAGTCGAGTGATGCTGGTGAATGCCCGCATGACCGACAGATCAAAGAATCGTTATGCCAAAATGTTAGGTCTTTTTACCTTTATGGTTTCCAAGGTGCATAAAATCCTGCCGCAAAGTGAGCTAAGTTATCAAGCTTTTCGCGAGTTAGGTGTACCACCTGAAAAACTGATGATGTGCGGTAATATCAAATACGATTGGCCAGAACTGAAATATGCCGACCCAACGCAAAAACCCTCTCAGCTGACATGGATTGCGGGGAGCACGCATGACACCGAAGAAATAGCGGTGGTTGCAGCGCACAAACAGTTGTTACAGCAAAACCCTGCAGCTCAGCTAATTATCGCACCGCGTCATCCTGAAAGATTTGATGAGGTATGGCAGCTGCTGCAAGCAAGTGGGCTGAGTTGTCAGCGTTACTCGCATGCGCCAACACTAACTGCAAATACGCAAGTGTACCTGCTCGATACGATGGGTAAACTATTTGCATTTTATCGTGATGCCCATGTTGCCTTTATCGGTGGCTCGTTAGTTAAGCTTGGTGGTCATAATCCTGCCGAAGCCATTGTCCAAGGGGCTGCCGTCGTAATGGGAAGTAGTCGACGAAATTGTGAAGATATATGTGCGCCGCTGAGTCAAGCTGGCGCACTTGTTGAGGGTAACGAGCCACAGCAAATAGCTAGAGAAGTCATCGGCTTTTGGCAAAATAGTGCAGCAACAGCACAACAAATACAGGTTGGGCAAGCCGCTATCGCAGAGCATAATGGCGCACTACACAAAACCACATCGCAAGTTTTATATCAGTTAAAACAAGCGCAACGGCCAGTCCATAGTACCCGATTACATCCAATGGTGATCAGATAACAATGCAATACAACAATATCCTTATTGTCCGACTCAGTGCTATTGGTGACATCGTGATGGCGTCAGGTCTTATTTCTGCACTAAAGGCACGTTATTCAGAAGCAAAACTGAGCTGGTTAGCAGAGCCAGCTGGCGCGACCTTGCTACAACAAAATCCATTGCTAGATGAGGTGATCCTGTGGCCTCGCAATGAGTGGCAAAAAGTGCGAAAAGCACAGGGGATCATAGCGCTACTGAAGCACGTTAATAGCTTTAAAAAGCAGTTGGCTAGTCGACAATTTGACCTAGTGCTCGACGCCCAAGGACTCCTTAAAAGTGGCGTGCTAGCTTGGCTTAGTGGTGCTCAATACAAGGTTGGGATCAATAGTCGCGAAGGCAGTCAGTGGCTTATGAATAAGGTAGTGACCTCGCCTTGGTCTGCTGATATCAGCTCGGAATACAGAGCTGCAGCGAAATTTTTTGGTGCGCCTGAAATGGCGTTTCAATACTCGCTCATTGCCTCAAAAGAGACACAACAACACGCAGAAGCACTGTTATTTGAGCATACTCAAGGTCAACCTTATGTGGTGTTTTGTCCGTTTACAACGAGAGCACAGAAACATTGGGTAGATGGGCATTGGCGTGAGTTGTATAAACAAGTAAAGCAGTCTATTTGTGCGCATATTATTATGTTGGGTGGACCAAGCGATATTACTCATAGCGAGCGCTTAGAAAAACAGATGCCGGGGATCATTAATCTAACTGGGAAAACGACATTGCTTGAGTGCAGTGAGATCATTCGGGGGGCAAAAGGTGTGATAGGTGTTGATACTGGGCTAACTCACATGGCGATGGCGCATCATACCCCGGTTATCGCATTGTTTGGCTCAACCTTACCGTATGAAAACACCTTCAATCCAAATGGTCGTGTGCTGAGTGATAAACTTGCTTGCTCACCATGCAAACGTCGGCCAACCTGTGAGGCTCGTTTTGATTGTATGGTGGGGCTCACGCCACAAAGAGTCTCGAACGCACTAGGAGAAGTGCTATGAAAGTTCTGCATATTGAAGCGGGTCGTCACTTATATGGCGGCGCACAACAAGTGGTGTATTTAACCCAAGCGTTACAGCAAAAGGGCATTGAGAACGTGCTGGTTTGCCCGCCTAATAGTGAAATAATAGCAGCCGTTGATAAGCAAGTTGTTGTGGAACCCGTGAAAATGGCAGGGGATCTCGATGTCATGCAATGGTTGCGTTTACGAAGGGCTATAGCCCATCATCGGCCTGATTGTGTTCATATTCACAGTCGTCGAGGGGTTGATACGTGGGGCTTACTGGCCGCGAAGTCGCTTAATGTTCCTGTTATTTTATCGAGACGAGTCGATAACACCGAGCCGCGCTGGTGGTCAAAATTAAAATACCCAGCCTACGATAAAGTTATCGCTATTTCAGAAGGGATCCGCCAAGTATTACTCTCGCAAGGTATTGCTCCTGAGCAAGTAAAGTTAGTCCACAGTGCAGTCGATACCCAGCGCTTTACACCAAGTAGCGCGGAGCGGCAATGGTTGCTTGATGAGTTTGAGCTGCCACAAAATGCCTTGGTCGTGGCTAATTTTGCGCAGCTGATAGAGCGCAAAGGGCAGGATGTGATCATGCGTGCAGCCAAGCAACTCATTGCTGAGCATCCTAATTTACGTGTATTACTGTTTGGCCGAGGGCCAAAGCTGCAACAGTATCAAGCGCGTATAGATGAGCTGGGGCTGCAAAAAATTGTTCAGCTGGTGGGGTTTCGACAAGACGTAGCACGTATTTTACCAGCGGTTGATATTGTTGCACATCCAGCATCGATGGAAGGGTTAGGTGTCGCATTATTACAAAGTAGCGCATCTGGTGTGCCTGTTGTAGGCTTTGCTGCCGGTGGTATTCCCGAAGCAGTTGCGCACAATGAAACCGGATTACTCGCTCCGGTTGGTGATCAAGCTCAGTTTACCCAAGATCTTAATCGCTTTCTTAAGGACTCGATTTTACGAGAGCAAATGGGCCGTAAAGGCCGCGCTAAAATGTGCAGTGAATTTGCCATTGAGGTGATGGCAGAAGGTAACTTGTCAGTGTATAGAAGCGTGTTAACTGAGTTGGGAAGAAAGCCTTTAACCAGTCAATCACAGAAAGTGTGAGTTCCAATAAGGATACTCACCAATGTGGCTTACTAGCTTGGTTCTTAGTGGGTTTGCGGCAATATACCGGGCAATGGTATGCCTATCTTCTGTGATCCTGAGCTGATGATCGTAATACGCGCTTTGCCAAATTCTGTATTTTGAATCCAATTGTTTATTTAGCAGGTAAGCGGTTCTGCCTTTTAACTCTCCAACAACCTTACCAAGTTGCGTATTTCCAAGTGTCAGTAAGCCATGAAAGTGATCTGGCATTAACACCCATGTTTGCCAGCGGCACTCAAACTTTTGTTCATTATGTGAGATAGATTGGCAAAACAATCGTGCCAGCCGATAATCCGTAAAATAGGGCGTGCGTTTATGGCAGTTAAACGTAATGAAGTATTCCGCGTACGGGATTGATATCCTGCCTTTTCTCAGGTCATTCCAGCTCATGTGCATTCCTTGCAATTGAGAGATGAATTTTAAAGATAATCCCTTTGATTAAATCTGTCGAGGTAAACCTCGACCTACGGTTGGGTGGTAGGTCGTGATTTAGCACGACATTAGGTTCCGAATGGATAAAATGATTATCCCGTCGAGGTAAACCTCGACCTACGAATGGATGGTAGGTCGTGATTTATCACGACAACAGGTTTGCGGTGGATAAATGATTATCCCGTCGAGGTAAACCTCGACCTACGGTTGGATGGCAGGTCGTGATTTGGCACGACATTAGGTTCCGAATGGATAAATGATTATCCTACCGAGGTAAACCTCGACCAACGTTTGGGTGGTAGGTCGTGATTTATCACGACAGGTTTGCGAATGGGTAAATGATTATCCTACCGAGGTAAACCTCGACCAACGTTTGGGTGGTAGGTCGTGATTTATCACGACAGGTTTGCGAATGGATAAATGATTATCCCGTCGAGGTAAACCTCGACCTACGGTTGGGTGGTAGGTCGTGATTTATCACGACAGGTTTGCGAATGGATAAATGATTATCCCGTCGAGGTAAACCTCGACCTACGGTTGGATGGTAGGTCGTGATTTAGCGCGACATTAGGTTCCGAATGGATAAAATGATTATCCCGTCGAGGTAAACCTCGACCTACGAATGGATGGTAGGTCGTGATTTAGCACGACAACAGGTTCGCGACAAAACATTCACGACAATCAAGGTGAACCAAACACGCACATGGGCCGTTTAATAATTAGTCGGTTAATCGAGGAGAGCACTATGCTTGCTGCCACACTCAAAGAAAAAATCGCTAATAAAGAACTCCATGCCATCGTGCTTAGCTACGCGGATTCAAATCACTACCTTGCGGGTGGTCAAGATAGTGATGGAAACTTACACATCTTGATGCATGCAGAGGGTAAACTCACACCATTTAACTCGTTGCGAGAAGCCGAGAAAAAGCTGTCTGAGCTCGGCGCAACACAAGCCTTCTTTAGGGTTGAGTCAGCCTATGACGAGTGCGGTCCTACTAATTCACAAAGCAATGGTGTGGATACAATGGAAATAAGAAATCTCTAGGGCCTGTTGACCTTTGCTGTTTGATTTTTGTTCTTCTGAGTGTGTTTTGGTCGCGACGCTCGACTTGCCGCCTAGTAATCTAGGCAAAAGTTGAGCAACAATGAACAAAGCGCACTCAGATGAACCCAAAGGGCAGCGCTTGATTAGCATTTATTCTGTGTTGCCCCACAAGGATGTGGGGTAAGGTGACTTTGCAGGAGCACAAAGTCTTTATCGCCAGACTTACATAGAATGACTATGCCACGCTGGCTCTGCCTTGTATAAATACCAATCAAACTGCTGCAAAAACAAACTTGAAAGATCAACAGGCCCTAGTATATATGGCAAACAAAGAGGCGGCGCGAGCTAAGCGCCGCCTCGAACCTTACTTGACGACAAATGTAATGCGTTGATGTCCTGAGTAAGGGGATATGTTATCCCTAGCGTAAACAAGTACCTGATAGGTGCCTGCGGTAGTTAAAGGCAATGTGGCAGTGTTACTTGTTTCAGTTCCGATGGGGGCGACCGTACCATTTGGCAATATCACCAGCCAAGTGAAGGTAATGGGGTTGGCTTCTTTGTCATAAGCGTTCGCTTTAAGGGTTAAACGGCTACCTTTGATTTTGTTCCCATCTACTTCTATGTCGGTAACGATTGGCGCATAGTTTGCCGGATCTTCGACCTTTATGGCGACAAGTCGACTGGTGGTATGTTCCCCATCAGATGCATCAGCTTGTACAACATATAGCCCTGCGACATCAAAGCGGGTGCTAGCGCGATTATTGGCTTCAGTAACAATGGTTGCTTGGCTAGCGGCAGGTTTATTTAGCCACTTCCAGTGTAGCTCTACTTGTGCGTCTTCTGGATCTTGGACTTCGGCGATGAATTCTTGCTCTGTTAGGGTAAATGTGTTGAGCAGTGGGCCCGGCGTTATATTCAGTACCGGAGGTGCATTTCGGTCACGGTTAAATGAAGTCGAAATTTGACCTGTTTTTGCCTGTTTCTCTGAGACCGTAATCATTTTTACTACTGACTCTGTTCGGTCGCTATTTCTATCTTTGAGCGTAAAGCGAACTTTGTATTCTCCAGCGATATCAGGGGTGAAGAAGGAGAGATATGCCATAGTATGGGCCAGTTTTGCCTGACTGCCAGCAGGAATACTGTCGAAGCTAAACATCGGAGTCGCAAAATTGTATTGCATGCTGTCTCTAGCATTTAGGGTAACAAGATCGTTCACTTTGGCGGTGTCAGGTGCATCCAACAATGCTTTAAGCTCTGGTCTGTCGTCATACACTTCTATCTGTTGGGTGACTGTATCAGAATAGGTTTTGCCATCATGTACCGTTAAACTAATCGTGAATATGCCATAGTCTCTCCCTACAAAAACGGCATATTCCCCTTCTGGATTGATAAGATGGAAGTCTAACGCATTATTAGCACTGGTCACTTGCCACTTATAATTAAGGCGGTCGCCGTCGGGATCTGAGCTGTCTTTCGCGCTTAGTGTTATTTGCTCACTTTTTACCGCTCGTTCTTTAAAAGGGGTAATTACCGCCGTGGGGGCGCTATTGGTGGGTTCAACGGGTTTATCTGTGACTTTTACTGACACTTTGGCAATTGATTCTTGTGAATCAGATTTAATGGTTAGCTGAGCCTCATAATTACCCGCTACATCCGCAATAAACTCACTCAACAAGCTGCTCTTATCGGCTATTTGCGCCTTACTATTTTCTGGTTTTGTGGTGAGTGACCATGTCACTTTGGCGTTAGCAGAAACTACGCTGCTAGTTCCTACAAGTCTGACTGTTGCACCTGTATAAACCGATTGAATTGGGCTTATTTTTGCCTCAAGTTGGGTGTTATCTGTGCCGGAGTTATCCGTGCCAGTATTATTATTGCTATCACTACTGTTATTGTTGTTATCGGTAGCGCTTGACCCTCCTGAGCCGCCACATGCTGTTAATGTCGCGCCAAGGAATAAAGCCAATAATATTAATCGTCTGTTCATTTAATTGTCCCTTTATTATATCCAGTTAGACAAAATACCCGCTTTAAAATATTTAATCTAGTTAAAATTTGCTCTGCACAAAAATTAGCTTGTCCAAATATAAAAGTTTCGACTATAATCGCCTTAAATTTCGAAACGAAACTTATTTGATGACAAAACGAAACACTCAACAGCGCAGACACACCATCCTTGCATGGGTAAATGAATACGGTGAAGTCAGCGTAGAATCACTCGCGGCTGAGTTTGAAACATCAGAAGTTACGATTCGTAAAGATTTAACGGCATTAGAAAAAAGTGGCTTATTACTGCGCCGCTATGGCGGTGCTATTGCCCTCCCTAAAGAGATCACGGCGTCGGGTAAAGACGAGCAAGATTCAGCACGTAAAACAGCCATCGCGAAAGCCGCCGCAGCGCTTATTAAAGATCACAATCGCATTATTATTGATAGTGGCAGAACCACCGAAACCTTAATCCCAGAGCTTGCGCAAAAGCGTGGCTTAGTCGTCATGACGAATGCGATGAATATTGCCAACCGCTTGTTATCGCTTGAAAATGAGCCAACGTTATTGATGACCGGCGGGACGTGGGATCCACATTCTGAATCATTTCAAGGGCAAGTAGCAGAACAAGTACTACAATCCTACGACTTTGATCAGCTTTTTATTGGAGCCGATGGCATTGATGTAGAACGTGGCACAACCACATTCAACGAATTAATTGGGCTGAGCCGTGTGATGGCAAAGTCAGCCCGTGAAGTGATTGTGATGGTCGAATCCGACAAGATTGGCCGTAAAATTCCGAATTTAGAAATACCTTGGGCACAGATCACCACTTTGATCACCGACAACAACTTGGCAGATGACCTTCGCCAAGCGATCAAAGCACGTGGCATACAGCTTATCTGTGCTGAATTACACACAACGTGCAAATAAAATGGAGAGATTATGTGTGGAATCGTAGGCGCTGTTGCTGAGCGTCCAGTAAACAAAATTCTTATCGAAGGCCTAAAACGCCTTGAATACCGTGGTTATGACTCTGCGGGTGTAGCACTTTGCGAAGGCGGCGCACTCAACAGTGTGAAAGCCGTAGGTAAAGTGGTAAACCTAGAATCTGCGCTTGAAAATGCAGAAGTAAAAGGTACTACCGGTATCGCGCATACGCGCTGGGCAACACACGGCGGCGTAACAGAGGCTAACGCGCACCCGCATATTTCTAACAGCGAAATTGCGCTAGTACACAACGGCATTATTGAAAACCATGAAGGTTTGCGCAGTGCACTCAAAGAAGACGGCTATGAGTTTTTATCTGACACCGACACCGAAGTAATGGTGCACCTGATCCATCAACTCAGACAACAGCACACTACATTACTTGCTGCTGTGCAAGCCGCGGTAAAACAGCTTGAAGGTGCATACGGTACGGTATTATTTGATAAAGCAAACCAAGATGAAATCATCGTGGCACGCTCAGGCAGCCCACTGGTGATCGGTCTTGGCCTTGGCGAAAACTTTATCGCCTCTGATCAGCTCGCGCTATTACCAGTAACCCGCAGCTTTATCTTTTTAGAAGAAGGCGATGTAGCACGCATTACTCGCGAAACGGTAGAAATCTTCGACATAAACGGCAATCCTGTAGAACGCGAAGTGGTTGAGTCTAACATCACGCAAGATGCGTCGGGCAAAGGTGAATATCGCCACTACATGCTAAAAGAAATCTACGAGCAGCCAATGGCCGTACGTAACACACTTGAAGGCCGTTTAGACAACGATCGCGTCAGTATCGACGCATTTGGCGACAACGCTAATGAAATCTTTAAAGATGTAAAACACGTTCAGATCATCGCATGTGGTACGTCTTACCACTCAGGCATGGTGGCGCGCTACTGGCTAGAGCAATTTGCAGGCGTAAGTTGTAACGTTGAAATTGCCTCAGAGTTTCGCTACCGCGACTCATTCGTTCACGAAAACAGCCTATTGGTAACCATTTCACAATCGGGTGAAACCGCAGACACGCTTGCGGCACTGCGTCTTGCCAAAGAGCAAGGCTATATGGCATCGATGACCATCTGTAACGTACCAGGCTCATCACTTGTACGTGAGTCAGATCTTGCCTTTATGACCAAAGCAGGCGCAGAAATCGGTGTGGCATCAACAAAAGCCTTTACGACCCAATTAGTTGGCTTATTGATGCTAACGGCATCGATCGCGCAGGAAAAAGGCCGTGACCAAAGTGCAATCGTCAACGCCATCAAAACCCTGCCAACCAAGCTTGAAGAAACCCTAACAATGGCGGATGGTATTGAACTTCTTGCAGAAGAATTCGCCGACAAACATCATTCATTGTTCTTAGGTCGTGGCTCACAATACCCAATCGCAATGGAAGGCGCGCTTAAGCTTAAAGAGATCTCCTACATCCACGCCGAAGCCTATGCAGCAGGCGAGCTAAAGCACGGCCCGCTCGCGCTTATCGACGCGGATATGCCAATCATCGTCGTTGCACCAAACAACGAACTGCTTGAAAAGCTCAAATCAAACGTTGAAGAAGTACGCGCACGCGGCGGTATCATCTATGTATTTGCAGACAAAGACTCAAACTTTGCCTCAGACGACACCATGCGAGTAATGAACGTCAACCACGTAGAAAACATCATCGCCCCAGTGGTTTACACCATCCCACTACAGCTACTTTCATACTATGTAGCCGTGATCAAAGGCACCGATGTTGACCAACCGAGAAACCTCGCAAAGAGTGTAACGGTAGAATAAGAAAAGGCGCGCAAGCGCCTCAGATGTGGGTGAACAATAAAGTTTCACCCCATACAATAAAGTATCATCCCAAACAATAAAGTTTCATCCCAAACAATAAAGTTTCATCCCAAACAATAAAGTTTCATCCCAAACAATAAAGTTTCATACTGATTATGCGGTTCTGTCCGGTGCCATAACTTATACAAAAGTTAAGATGTGGAGTAGCCGCCATTTTTGTTTCAACTAACAATTCACTGATAGCACTACTCGAATTGGTTCCACTCTATTTATTAATCCAGTTTAAAATACATTCCAGCCGCAATTACGAATAATGACGTCATCAAGCTAAGAGTTGGTAGGTTATGTCTCCGAGATACTTACCTTCAAGACATGCCTTTGGTGTACGGTCTCGGCTATTTTGCTGTACCTCAAATCCATCTTTCCGACTCTGCTAGATTGTTTTGTATCCAAATAATTGTACTTTAAAGAGGTATTCAATATGAAACTACGAGATAAGGGCAAGATAGAGGTAAAAGGTGTTATGAGTAAAAAAGGAGCTGATGAGGCTTGTAGATTAATTGCCAAGGGGCAGTGCTTTGAATCTACATGCCGCGGGTTTTCTCTACTGATTGCTGCGGTGTGCCTTTTGGCCAACTCCATTTTAGAGGTGTGGCTATGAAGATGCTGTAAAGTAACACTAATTTTTTAACTCTGGCCAGAGTTAGTTGACGTTTTCACTGGATTTGAGCGCTCACAGTGACTTCATGAATTAATAAATTTGCATCACACTTTCACTCTAGCTATGGTGAAATTTCAATCAGTTATAGCGGTATATTATGTCTAGGAAGATTGGACATACTGAGACGCAATATCTTAGCTGGATAAAAGAGGGGCGTGGTACTGGCGAGTATCAGGATTACAAGCCGTGGTTAACGGTTTATGATGCGCCATCCGATGGTCGTATACACCGAGCCTGTGGTAGTTGACCAAACTCGTCGCACAAAGTGGCAAAGCGCTGTGGCCAAGTTTGGCGTTAAAGGCGCAAGGCAAACCGGTTTTGCTCACCTTTACACATGGCTATATCGGCATGACAAACAGTGGCTCATGCAATTTAATCAAGGATCGATGCGACCAAATGTTGCAGAACCAAGTAGGGTTGATTGGCCGAAAAGAGATAAGGAATTTGTTAGGCAACTAATTAATTTAATGAATAAATTTGAAAATCAATTAGATACTGCGCGATATACAATCACTTGGTTCGCAACTCACGCAAACATTCCATTGTCTCAGATCAAAAAAACACATAAGTTACCTTTATGTAAATTGTTTTTTAATAAATATTGTGAAACTATAGAGGAATACCAATGCCGTCGTATCGCTGTGGCATGTATTCGTTGTATTGCAAAACATCAAATACTCAAAGCTTGGCGAATTGAACGTATGGCAGGACTAAACGAAAAAAGGACCCGGCCACTCGCGTCGCAATTGCTAGGATTTGCAGTAAAGTATGAACCAAGTTGATAGATTTAAAACGCTACCAGACAACGCCAGAATACAGGCGATAGGTAATCTGTTTAAATACAATAACCGCAAAACTTGGGATATTGGTGTTCGTTTTAAGCAATCTACGCGCAAAGCCCTTAAGTTTAGCCAGCTACCCTATTTAAGCCGACAAGTCGTACTAAACCAAACAGTTGATGCCTTGCCCCTAGGTTTCCCGATTGAATTTACTTTACCCGACCGTGCATTTTGGCAAACCGCCACGGTGGGCGACAGCGGTTTAGTGACGTATAAGCTGAGCGAAGAACAATCGCAAAAATGCTTTGTGTTTGAAAGTGCAGGCAAAACAATTTATTTACCACAGTTGGAGCTGGCCAGAGGCTTATTTTTTACAAACAACTATCTGGCAAACGCCGCATTAATTAATAGTGCGCTCGACTTAGAGTTTTACGTTGACCAAGACCCAAACGACGATGATAGAGAGTTTCCTTTGGATCTCGTGATCAACGCCTTACCAACAACACTATGCCCAAAAGTACTGTTTGATGATGAAGGATTTAGACATCAAATCGCTTGGATATTACTAAACAGTGACATTAAAAACGCGTTTAACAGTATCTATCAGTATTTTTCGCAAGAGCGAGTTAGGGCACCTAACGTAGAACGTTGGACGTTTCGATTCGATCCACCTCAGCTCAAGGGTGTAAAAGTGGCGGCAAGAGGTTGGAAGTCACTTGATGAAAGCACCTGGTTTATCAATCGCATAGAATTGTTAGATGGTTTGTTCTTCCCTGATATTTCGGATATTGGTTATTCGCACCCAAACTCAACCGAAATCAAACCTAGTTCGGGTAAAGGAAAAGGTGGCACCTACCCACAGTTGCCTTCGCAGCGAGAAATCGACGAAGAAAGCGATGGAAGCGAAGATAACGAGTCTGCATTGATATTCTGTGATGCAACACAGCGGATATACAACAGAGTTCCTCGCACTCGTAAAGTTTACGCCAAAGCTCGGAATAGCTTAGGGGGCAAAGAGGACGAGGACAAACCCAGCACCCTACCACCCGAGGTAAGCACCGATGATTCAAATTCACGTGGTGATAAGCCTCGGGCTGTAGTTGATGGTCTTGATGACCAAACCGACAACGCCCACTTATATCTAAATAAGTTCGATAGCTTCTTCAAAATGCTGAAGATATTAGAAAAATAGCATGGTGTTAAGCAAAATAATCCTGTCATTCGTAAGCTGCCTGCTGTTGGCCGAAGTAGAAGCCATTTGATGAATGGTTGGTCTGCGAGGTGTATGGCTGTAGTACGAGTTGAATATAAAAACAAAGGCTATTTCCTGTTAGAAGTGGATACTTCAGATGGTAGAGCATCCATCGCCACCAAAATCATTTCGGCTCAAGCATTAGCGCCAAAAGGCAAGTTACGAGACTTTATATTGGAGATAGAACAAGGGCTGCTTAGCAACCAATTCAGCTGGCCAAAGAAATACTTTGATGCACTGGTTGGTGAAGGCAATCACAAAAGTGTGTCGCATCAACCTTCAAAAAATATCGGAAAGCTTACAGAAGAAAAAGTAGAAAGGTGGGCTGAACGGATGCTAATAGTGTTGAAATAAATAAAAATTATTGTTTTTAATAAATAAAGTGAATTATAATTTTTGGTAAATAGGCAGAGACATAGATGCTATTCTTTTACATGAAATGCTGCTTACAAATTACCTCTGATAAATTGAAAGGAGTTAATGATTAAAAATGAAAGAAATCCCTTTTAAAGTCTCTGCTCGTGCTGCTCGTTTAATTGGTGCGGAAAATATTGCCAATGCAGAGAGTGCAGTTATTGAGCTCATTAAAAATTCATATGATGCTGATGCTGAAACTTGTTTAGTTTACTTTGAACATATTTTCGATGAAATTCCCTCTAGCTTTACTCATCAAGAGTTCGAATATCTCAGCGCTTCACCGTCTTTTGATAAATTTTCAAGCTTTTTTAAAAGGCTGTCAGATGATTGCTATAAAATTGGAATATCGTCTTCTGATGAAAGTTTAAAAGAGAGTACATCATATGAATTATTAGTCAGCTGGTTGACCAATTTATGTCGAGTTTGGATTGTTGATGATGGTCACGGAATGAATGAAAAGACCATAGAAAACAACTGGATGACTATTGGGACTAATAACAAGGAAAAGTCACCAACCACAAAAAAATTCATTCGGATTAAATCTGGGGCAAAAGGATTAGGTAGATTTGCACTTGATAAATTAGGAGCTTTATCAAGCGTTTATGTCTATCCTGACAAAGAGTACTATCAACTAGATAAAAATAATTCATGTCTAGAGTGGTACAATTGGTGGGAGAATTTTCTTGCAGAAGGTAAGACTCTAGATAGCGTTAAAGCGCAGTTAGATTATGGTGCACTGGATAATTTATTTCATACAAAGTACTTACCTGAAGATATTTTTGATAATGATTTGGGTTTTAAGTTTAAAAACCATGGTGTAGTTATTTGTTGTGATTACAACAAAGAAAACTGGCACAAAGAAAGACAAAAAAGGCTTTGCGATAGCTTAGAAACTTTAATACCACCGAATGAAAAAGATAATTTCTCATTATTTTTTGTTTCAAATAAATATAGTGAGCTTAATAAAAAGATATCGTCCGCCGTCAATACAAATTTTGACTACAAGGTAAGTGCCCAATTAGGTGATGATAATTCAGTTGTTATTGATATAGATCGAAATGAATTTGAAGTTTCAGAGTTTCCAGAAGAGTTTTATGAATCAGAAAGGTTTAAAAATTTAGGCTCTTCAATTGATGATTTTAAGAAAGGTAGACAAAGGCATTGTTTGACCCTTAAAAACCTCTTCCCCAAACTTGATGAGTTTGATTCTATCGGTAACTTTTCGCTTAGTTTCTACTTTTCCAAATTAGGCAGTCCAGGTAAGGAAGATCGTGAAAAGTTTTTATATAAGTCTTTTGACTTATCTACAAGAAAAAGTTGGGCTGATACTTTTGGTGGCATTAGGATTTTTAGAGATAATTTTCGAGTTCGGCCTTATGGTGAACCCGGTGCTGCGAAAGATTGGCTTGGTTTAGGGGATAGAGCAGCTAGTAGCCCCGCCGGTATAGGTAATCCTGATGGTGGCTGGAGGGTAAGGCCTAACCAAATTTCTGGAGTTGTGAGTATTTCTCGTGTGAATAACCCTAGATTAGCAGATAAGTCAAGCCGAGAAGGGATCCAAGAAAATGATGAGTTTGCACAATTTAAGTCAGTAATATTAAAAATACTAGAAATCTTTGAAAATGATCGAGCTGAGATTGGCGCTGAATTGAAAGCTATTTACGATCAAAAAAATGCAGAGTCCCAAAAGGAAGAGCAGGCAAATACAATATCTAAGCAAGTGTTAGAAGGTTCAAAAAACAAGGAAGGTAATAATGAGGAAGAGGTATCTCCTGAGCAGAAAAATTTAAAGTTATTAGCTTCTCAGTATGAAAAGAAAAAAGAACAAATTGAAGAATTAAGGGAAGAGCAAAAGATTTTAAGAAGTCTGGCAACAATAGGTACTATTAGCTCTTCATTTAGTCACGATCTAAAACTTTTACATGGAAAGTTAGTAAAAAGGTTTATACCTGTTCAGAGAACTCTTGAGGCTAATCATGAGTATTCTATCAATAATAATCTTGATTTTACTGAAGACTTGCTAGACTCAATAGAGCGTATTAAAATATTTAAAAATCAAGATAACTCCATGAAAGATTGGATTAATTTTTCACTTCTTGGTGTTAAGAAGGACAAAAGAAGAAGACGAAAAGTCTATTTAGATCAGTATTTAAAGCAGTTGAAAAAAATATGGGAAAAAAAGCTAGATGATAGAAGTATTGATTTCGATGTAGACGTTATTCCTAAAGATATTGCTCTAAAGTGCTTTGAAATTGATTTGGATTGTATTTTTAATAATTTAGTAGTGAATAGTGTTGAAGCTTTTTCCCAGAAGGATGCACCTTCATTAAGAAAAATTAATATAGAAATCCACAGTAATGAGACAGATGTTATAATTATTTATTCGGACTCTGGCCCTGGTTTGTCGAAGGATATAGTAAATCCACAACGAATTTTTCAGTGTTTCTTCACCACAAAGGTTAATGAGCATAGTGGTGAAGATGAGGGGACTGGAATTGGAATGTGGATGGTTAAAAGTACTATTAATGAATACAGGGGTAATACAAAGCTACTGTTAGATAAAAGTGGTTTTGGATTAGAGATTCAAATACCAAAGAATTTATAAGGAAGAAAATGAGCTCCAAGTTTAAAGTAATTTATGTTGACGAAGATCCCGAAGCCAGAACAGATTTTAAGCTTAATTTTGTAAATAAAGAAAGTTGTGACCTTATAATCGTCCATCCTGAGTTTGAACTTGATGATATGGTCGAGTTTATTATTGCTGAGTCTCCTGAAGCTGTAGTAACCGATTTTCGATTGAAAGACAAAGAGCCTCAAGTAACATATGATGGCGTTGATCTCATTAAAAAGATTAAAGAAATTAAATCTAAACTTCCTTGCTTCGTTTTAACAAGCTATGAAGGAGAAGCAATTAATGTCGCTTTGGATGTGAACTGGATTCACGATAAGGAAGAGATTCATGAAGATGAGAATGATAGACCTGTTTTTAGCCAAAAAGTTATTCAACAAATTCATGTTAATCGTGGAATATTAGAAAGATTACTTAGCAAGAAACAAGGGTTATTCACGATATTACAGCAAAGGGACCTAACGGAAATAGAAGAAAGGGAATTAGTGGAGTTAAGTAATGAAATTGAGATGTTTATATTTAACGATATTAAAATTCCTAAAGAAATAAAGTCCTATGATGGCTTAGCTAAGTTAGATTCCTTGATCAGCCTTTCAGATAGGCTATTAGAAGAAATTGATAAAAATTAGAAGAAATGAAAGGATTCCCTATGTCTTTACGAAGATTAGTTCCCCAAAGACGAAGTGAGATCAAGCAATACGCTACATATAGAAGTTATAAGCGATTTCTTAGAGAAGACTTTAATAAACGTTGTGGTTATTGTGATGCCGATGATAAATTTTTAGGGGCAGCAGTAGCGTTTCATGTTGATCATTTCGCACCACAAAAGAAGTTTGATGAACTGAAAACTGACTATAAAAACCTTATTTACTCTTGCCGATTTTGCAATGGAGCTAAATCAGATTACTGGCCTTCCGAGTGCCATCTAACTTCAGTGATTGATGAAGAGGGAATAATTGATCCATGTGATTCTGAATACGATAAGCATTTAGCTAGGAATGATAAAGGTTATATTTATCCTTTGACTAAATTAGGTGGCTTCATACATAGGCTATTAAAACTTGGATTAACGCGACATAGTGTTTTGTGGAAACTCCATCGTATCGAGGAGAATTTAAATAAAATGGATCGCCAAAGAGACCGATTATCTGAAGAGCAGCTAACAACATACCAATTATTATCTTCTGAATATAGGAGTCTAATAGCCTATATTTGCGAGTACGGAGATAAGTAAGCATAAGTTGTTCTACGAACAATCAAATTCCTTTTACTTAAATTAAATTTTTTACCTGCAGACAAGAAGTTCTTTATTGATGTACTATATAGAGATAGTTTCGATTGATGTCATGGTGAAAAGTGCTTATACCTTCAGTGCAAGGAACGCTAAAAAGTGAGTAAAAAAAGTGGTTCCTACTACACCCCAAGAAGTTTAGCTACTTTTATGGTTCAATATTTATCAGGAGACTTGTATTCTTCGAAAAAGCGTCTTGATATTCTTGAGCCTAGTTGCGGTGATGGTGTCTTTTTAAGTGCCATACATGAGGAGTTGTCTGAACTTTTTTATAAGGTTGATGCAATAGACTTAGACTTGGCTGCTGTTGAAAAGGCACACGCTCTAAACTTGCCTAACGATTACAATATATTTCATGCAGATTATCTTGAATGGAGCATAAAAAGTGATAAGTGTTATGATCTTATTATTGGTAATCCACCTTATATTTCTAAAAAACTGCTGTCTCAGAAGCAGAAAGAAAGTTGTCGTAAAGCTCATGATAAGACACAAGGCTTTGGTAGTGAGGTAAATAATATATGGACTTCGTTTTTAAGTGATGCGATTTATAGAGTAGCTGAGAAGGGAATAATTGCATTTGTCCTACCAGCAGAAATATTGAAAGTGAAATTTGGAGAACGTATTCAGAAAACTCTGCTGAATTACTTTGAACGGATTGAAATATTTACTTTCTCTTCGAATGTTTTTCCAAATATTGAGCAAGATACGATTATTTTATTTTTATATAAAGCTCATGAGTCAGAAGGTTTGTATTTCACCACTATTAGCTCATCTTCATGCCTAATCAATAGGAAGTTTAAATTAAAGCGTAAGCGCTCGTTGGAAAAACAAAAATTAAAGTGGAGCGCATATCCATTATTAGAGTATCAGATCACACATGCCCATAAGGTAAAGAAATTAATACCTCAAATAATAGATTATTGTGAAACTATTCCTGGTATTGTTACCGCAGCAAATAGCTACTTTATAGCTTCGCAATCTACCGTTGATGAATATGATTTGACGTTGTTAAGCCAACCTATTGTTCAGAAAGGTATTTATGTGAATGGCTGCGTAAAGCTTTCCAAGAGTAAAATGGGGAAGCTCATAGAAGATGGGAAACCTGCATTCTTCTTAGATTTATCTAAATCAGATCCAAGCAACCCAAAACATAATGAGTATCTTAAGTCAGGAGTTGAACAGAAAATTCCAGAACGTTATAAATGCACCTTGAGAGAAAACTGGTATGAGGTACCGGGGGCATGGATTGCAGAAGGGTTTTTCTTTAAAAGATGCCACGATTACCCCAAATTAATCTATAACGAAGCGTCAGCTTTGGTTACAGATGCATCTTACAGAATTAAAATGAAAGAAGGGTTTGATATAAAGTCATTGATTTTTTCCTTTTATAACTCAATGACCTTAGCATTTGCTGAAATTCAAGGTAGGTACTATGGCGGGGGGGTCTTAGAATTGACTCCGTCAGAGTTTAAGTCTTTACCTATCCCCTATATTGAAATTACAGATGAGTTATTTGATGAGTTTGTAATCCAATTTCACAATAAAAAGTCAATAGAGGATATATTAAAGTTTAATGATGAAATATTGCTTAAGGATGGTTTGAATATGCCACTTTCTGAAATAATGTCATTTAAACAGGTTAGAAATACCTTACTTCAAAGAAGGTTGAATATAAGTAAAAGTCAATTTACGTAATAGAAAGAACTTTTATATTAATATGAGGCTAGTAAAGAGTAAGTAATCCCCATATTTTGTGGGCTAAGTAACTGATATTTAGGTGGAAGCTTTGTTTGTTTTTTGATAAGCGATCGTTAAGTAGAGAAATTGTCATTGTTAATGAGAATATTAATTGACTATTAGATGAAACTTTATTGTTTGTGTTTAGTTAGCATCTGAGATGCTTATCTGATCTAGTATGAAACTATATTTTCCCATTCACAATTTTTCAAACCAAAATACTGGCCCTACAGCCCCGCTTAGTATGAAACTTTATTACTGTCCCACATTTGTTGTGACTTAAGAATAAAGATTCATCCCAAGTGTAACTCCCCCAAAAAATGAAACAGTTCATAAGTAGAATTTTCCATTAACTAAAATAGGAAAATTTACGATGAGAAAAAGCAAGTTCACCGAAACCCAAATTGTCAGCATGATCAAGGAAGCTGAATCAGGTATTCCTGTGCCAGAAATCTGCCGCAAACATGGTATCGGCCAAAGTACGTTTTATAAATGGCGCTCAAAATATGGCGGGATGGAAGCTTCAGACGTTAAGCGACTTAAAGAGCTTGAAGAAGAAAACCGTAAGCTAAAAGATATGTTTGCAACGCTTAGCCTAAAGCACTCGATGCTTGAGGATATCATCGCAAAAAAGCTGTAAAAACAAGTAGGCGCAGAGCTTGGGTAGAGCATTTAAGAGCTCAATTTAACGTCAGCGTCGCATTTGCTTGTGAAGTGGCAGGGCTAAGCCGCTCAGTTTTTTATTACAAACATAAACGGCCGTCAGATGATGAAGTTATCGACGCATTACTTGCGCTGGTAGAGCGCCATCCTAGGTGGGGGCTGCCTAAGCTATTCAAAAGGCTTCGCAATAAGGGTAAGCCGTGGAATAAAAAGCGTGTTGAACGCGTTTACAACATGCTAAAACTAAACTTGAGACGTAAGGGGAAGCGCCGTATTCCAACAAGAACACCTGAACCATTAAGTGCACCGACACAACATAATGAATCGTGGTCAATGGACTTTATGAGTGACGCATTAAGCTATGGACATCGTTTTAGAACACTGAATGTGCTGGATGATTTCAACCGACAAGCACTGGCGATTGAGGTCGATACAAGCTTAACTTCTGAACGAGTTATTAGAACGCTACAACAAATTATTGCTTGGCGAGGAAAACCAAAGCAGATTAGAGTGGACAATGGCCCAGAATTTACTTCAACGGCACTCGAAGATTGGGCAATGAAAAATGACATCAAGTTGGAATTTATAGAGCCAGGCAGTCCTTACCAAAATGGTTTTGTGGAAAGGTTTAATCGGAGTTACCGTGAAGAAGTGCTAGATTTATACTTGTTTGAGTCACTGCAAGAAGTACGTGAAATCACTGATGAGTGGTTAGATATTTATAATTATGAGCGACCTCATGATTCACTAGGCGATATGACACCAATTGGTTATCTTGAGGCTGCATAAAATTCTACGAAATAGCTGTACTAAATTGGGTGGAGTTACACAACAATGACCAAAGTAGAACGAGTTAACAGCTAGATAGCTGCGTAAAATCAATTGGTTAACCAGCTTGATTGTTCAGGCTAGCGGCCTCTGTGCGCGTAAAAAATATAATTGCTTATTAAGGCAAATTTAGGTGTAATGAATACATAATAAGCGCTGAGCAATGCAGGGAAAGCTTACGTAACACTAGCTAAACTGATTACACTAGCTAGGAGAGACTCTCCAAAAAGCCTATTTTTTCTAAGTAAGCTATAGCATAAACAACACCAACTCTGTAACACCGAGCAGGTAGCGGCTCAGTCCAACAAGCGATTATGCAACACAAGCTGCGTGTCGCATAAATACTAAAGTGTTATATGCCTTTTAAGTTATGAACAAGACCTTAGCTTTATTAATAGTATTTAGCTTCAATGCATTTTCTAACGATCTTCCTAATTGTTCAGAAACCGACGTGCTTGGAGGCAAGTTATTTGAGTTTGAAATTACCACTTCTTTTCATGGGAGTCATTACTTCAAATTCTGCTCGGGTGAAGTGAGTTATTTATTGTCAGAATACATTGAACCTGTTTCAACCAACTGGCCATTGAAAACAACAGTAAAGCATGAATCAATGGCAAAGTTAGATTCCGATACAGCCATCTACTTGAAAGACTTGTATCGAATAGTTCAAGCTACCTTAAAGGAAGACAATACAAGAGGGTTGGATGGCTCAACTTGGTGTTTTAAGCCTAAAAATGGTCCTGGGTATTCTAAAACATGCCTGTGGGAACCTAGAGCTTCGACCCAGGAAAGAAACTTACAGAATTTTGTTAAGTTAGGCGTTAAACTTTATGAAATATCTAATTTTAAAAGCTTAGGAAAATAGGCATATAATAAGGCCATAAAACGAAGAATATAAAACAGCTGGATTGTGCTCCTACGCGCGAATTCAACTCCGAAGTGCATCACTCGCTAATTTTAGCCAGCTATTTTCTGCCGTTTATGGCGGCGTTAGCATTATCTATAGTTCAGGGTAATAGTGAAAATTTTTGATAACTTTAGTGATTTAGAACAGCTTTTTGATAGTGTTAACAACTCAAAAATAACCATCGTTTCAGCCTTTGCTAGCGGTACAGAGTCAATAATAATAAATCTAGCAACTACAAACAAAGTAGAACTAATTATTGGAACAATTAACTCGTTCTCATCCCCGAAATACATAGAGAACCTTATCGAATCGAAAACTGAAAATTTGAGTCTGTATATGGATTTCCGCTATGGAATGAGTACACATTGGAAGCTATACCTAATTGAACCAAATATAGTTCTCATCGGAAGTGCTAACTTCACATCATTAGGTGTTAGTTTGAAGCGAGATACTCTTGTCCGGATCGACTCAGAAGAGCTATATCTTGAGTACATATCGAAAGTGGAAAACTTAAAGTCGGAACCTTTAGTTTTAAATAGTGAATCAAAAGAATTTAACCAAAAATTCAATCTGTATAGGCAGTCATTTATAGAGTCTCAATCGGCCAACCAAGCAGGTAATATAAAATCTAACCTTCAAACATGGCTTGCAGACGATCATAATCAAGCAATTCCTTTGTTTATCTGGGACAGTGATATAGAACCTGAGACATATGAACAAGCATTTATACTCATTGAAGGCAAAGAACCAGAAGTTGAGTCAAAAGAAAGTTATCGACTATCTACATATAAATGTAAGGCAAACGAACTTCCATATTTGGAAGGTAGCCTAGTCATTACAATGAATGAAAAAGGTTCTTATGCAAACTTTGAAAGGTTTGACAGGATTCTTTACAAAGATGGTATTCATTATCTGTATTCGTTTAAGGGTAAGAGAAAAAATGCCCCTTTCGATATCACTGAGATAGCCTCTGGTTTAAAACTAATTGCAAATGAGCTTTATGAAAATGATCAGACAGTTTTATACAGAGAAAACATTGAGAAGGCCTTGGGAAAATAATACTAACAAGCAATTTAAGAGGGATTCACAACGCTCGGCATTTTTGTTTCTACTTCAAATTTAGTGTTTATGGCACAATGCTTTAGGTTTGGTTGGAAGCGTTGCTCCCCCTTAATTGATCATTAGTAGCACATAGAAATTTTTATATGAAATTCATCTAATACAGCTGACGACCTAGCTCGTTTTTGTCCCACAACGAGTATGATACTTTAATACTCAGTTGTAGCTTGATTCGGACTTGATAGTAGCAATTAGTATAAAACTTTATTCATCTCCTACATTTTTTTGTGACTTAGATGAAGCTATATTCCTAAGTCACACACTAATTGCAACGGCTTTTTTGCCTAATAGTGTCTAATTTGGATAGCCGTCTAACCTAATGCGTCGCGAACTTTGGGCATGATCCTGCGACTAACAGGGACTTCGTCACCTGTCGATAAATGTAAAATGCCAGTTCCTGATGCGCTTCTGGATAAGGATGTTATGAACTGAGTATTCACTATATACGAGCGATGAACCCGTAAAAAAGTGGCAGGAAGTGTACTTTCGAGTTCAGACAAGCTGTTGTGGTGCAATACACTTCCCCTATTATTTATAACCAGCTCAACATAATCTCTCGCCCCCTTACAAAAACAAATTTCTTCGCAAGATATAAAGTCTGTTTTTCCAGCATGGTTGATTTTTATTTTAGTTGGTTGCTCCCGTTCTTTATGTTCGTCCAATATGCGCTGTAATCGATCTGCCCGATCTTGCTCAAACCGCTTTTTTTCCTGCTCTTTCTTATAATCGGTAGCATGTTGAGCAAAAAAGAAGACGAAAAGCAAAGCAATGCAATAGTAGTAATAAATATCTAAAAACTGGTTTGGGCTACTTGCAGTCAATAGAACAAACGCAAACAGTGCAACGCTATGTGACAGCGCGTTGCGGGCTTTCTGTATCGCAGCATACCCGGTAATTAATGTGCCTATTCCCATAGGGAGCAGTACTGATGCAAGCGTTTTTGATTCAAAATGATCCAGTAACAAGACAAATATGAGGGTTGTTATACAAGCAACGGTTAAGGCTGTTTTTCTCCTTTTTGTTAAAAAGCGTTTACATACATAACTCAATAAAAAGAATGAAACTATTAAGCTTGAGCAAAGAATAGTTAGCATCCTGATCCCATTGTATGGGTAACTATAATCAAACAATCCGCGTGATACTTCAGCAATTAATTGGATAACTGCGAAAAGCGATGCAACAGGGATGAATAGATTTTGCTTGGTGTTATTACTTTGCAAGGCTAATACAGATGAATAGGTAAAACCGATAATTAAAATACCAAGCGGGATAAATACAGGTAGGTAGTGGTTTGCAAGGTAGTCCTTGGGCGTTTGATAATCGGTGATAAGCAACCTTTGTATAGGTGGATCAATCTGCAATAGCCTGTTATGTGAAGATAGTTCGATGACTAAAGTATTATGTTGTTTTATCAGGAGGCTGTCGGGTAAATAGAAGCTTTTATCTATGCGGCCGGCAACTTCATTTTTTGCTTCCTCAGCTGGCGAGCCATTGCGGCCGATCTTTACTCCATTAAGATAAACCGTCGTAGATGCTTCGGCTGACAAAACCAGTCCAAGAGGGCGCCCCCTAGGTTGCCCTGCGTTTGCCACATCGAAATGAACTTGTATCCAAACTAATGATTGCTTTGGGTTGACCTGATTGATTGACACCGATCTACAGTTTTCGACTTTTGTCAGTGTTCCCTGTGTATTTTTAGATACATCCTGACAAACAGATACTGATGAGATATGAACGGTAGAGGTGGCGTTTACCATTATTGAATAAAAGAGACTTATCAGCACACAAAAGCGTAAAACGTGGCCAGCACAAATTGAAGCATGTCTGGAAAAAAGACAGGTGACACCCTGAAAAAACCCTACCGTTAGCATAAAAAAACCGACCGTTAGCATAAAAAAGCGAGCAAAAAGGAATTTCGTAGATATATTCAAACGCACATTCTATATAACTTTCAGACACATGACAGCACAACCACTGCGGTCTGCACATTTATTAAGAGGAAAAGCAGTTTTATGAAGCTTTTAAGGTGTTTATTTTTATTGTTTGCTTTGTTTTCAGTTGCGGCATCAGCAAAGCAACCTGTTAATTTCGCGAACGCGGACTTCGAAGCATTACTCAAGCAGCACAATTTGCCCGGGCTAAGTGTTGCGGTAGTGGAGAATTACGAAGTGGCATTTATTGGCTCGTATGGGAAAAAGGAATATGGTGCTGAAGCGGACATAAATCAGCATACCGCTTTTGGCGCAGCTTCTATTTCTAAAGTGATAACTGCCATTATTGCAACTCAATTATCGGAACAAAACAGACTGAATTTAGATGTGCCTGTAAACAATTATCTGCGGAGGTGGAAACTCCCTGAAAACAAATATACAACCGAACAACCCGTTACGTTACGCCACTTGCTCAGCCATAGCGGTGGGGTGAATCAAAGCGGGTATTCTGCTTATTTTACGGGAGATGATATACCTACTCTGGTTGAAAGTTTAAACGGTAAAAAATTAAAGAAACCTGCGGACCCTATTACTGTTCAATCCCCTCCTGGAAGCCGCTTTAGCTATAGCGGAGGCGGTTTTGTTATTGCGCAGATGGTTATTGAGGATGTGGTAGGGCAACCCATAGCTCAGATAGCGCAGGATATGATTTTTGAGCCAATTGGAATGACCAATAGCACCTTGCAGCAATACGGTAGTCCAAATTTCCCAAAGAATGTCGCAAAAGCGCACAATTTTGACGGTACACTTGCCGGTGGGACAGGGCTTCCTATCTATCCGCAAGTGGCTGCTGCGGGGATGTGGACGACTCCGACAGATATGGCAAAACTGATAATTGATTTTCAACGTGCTTTACGGCACGAGTCTGGAACAGTAATTTCATCAAAAGTTGCAAGAGAAACAACTAAAATTCAGACACTAAAAAAGGCCGGTGGATGGGGATTGGGTTGGATGAGGTATATGGCTGACGGAAACCTCGAGTGGTTTTCTCATTCAGGCTACGGGTCGGGGTTTGGCGGACAAGTGATGGCGACGATGGAGGGAGGGCAAGCAATTATCATTTTTGGCAACGGAGCACACAAAAGCCGTATCCCTGTTATTGAATCCGTAATTAGCTCCATAATTAGTGAGCGCAACTGGAGACGAGAAATCAATGGCGCTAAAATTGCGTCAAATAAATCTCAGCATTCGGATATGGTGGGGCATTATTACAATATCAATAGAGGCTTTTTTTCGCCGTTTAATGAAACAGTTACCGTCTTTGTAAAAAGTGGAAGGTTACTTTTAGATAACTCATTTGGTACTAGAATGCCATACGAGCTCTTACCAACAGAGAATGGCCGTTATCGAATAGATCAGTTTGTTAGTGCCGAGATTGGCTTATACAAAGGCAATATCGCATTTTTTCACAAAGATGCTGACCAACCTGAAACTGCGCTCACACGTATTACCAAGGACATCCAACCTCCTTTTGTGCATGCTAGGAACGGCGGATATAAAGTAGGCTTAAATGCATATAAAAGCTGGGTCGCAGCATACCCGAATACGCTATTAACGCGAGCAGCGACGTTTGAAAGGCTTGCTACCCATGCCCGAGACGAAGGGCGAAAACAAGAAGCGATAACGTTTTATCAGTTAGGTTTACACTTCAACCCTGATAACGAGACTTTCCAAGCAGGGTTGAGCGAACTGAAAGTGAAAAAACAACACTGATTTATATGGACGTTCTGCTGCTGTCAAGTAATACTCATCCAACAAGGTTGTTTTAACAGCCTTGTTACTTACACATGTTACTTACACAGACATATATGGACGCTCTGCTGCTGTCAAGTAATACTCATCCAACAAGGTTGTTTTAACAGCCTTGTTGCTTCTTTTATTTATCTCTCATTTACTATTTGTATGTATTGATAAACAGTCACTTTGAGTCACCCTAAATAAGGTGCTGCTCTGACATATATTCGGGCTTAACTGACTTTCAGCGCCCCTAATGAGTTTCGAACCTAGCCACCCAAAAAGTAGAATACACCCACGCGGCATTGAATGCCTTGCCTATAACGGGTTTAACTAGGTAGGTTTGACCTTTTGTTCATCGTTATGTTTACAGCAATGAGAATATGGCTATCAAGGGCTCATAAACACCCACTCGGGCTCGAGGCCCTTGTCACGACCGGGCTCCTTAATAGCCATAATTTGAGTCATGATTGCGCCTCACTTTGTGTATATTGGGCTTTATAAGGTTCATTTCTTTGTAGCAATATCCACATTAAGCGAGCCAATCGGTGGGCCGTGGCCACCACCGCTTTATTTTTACCGCGACGTTCTACCAATGCGTTGATCCATTTGTTTAAATCATCCTGCTTTTTGTGCGCATGATTGACCACTGTACGGGCACCATGAATGAGTTGTTTTCTTAGATAACGATCACCTCGTTTGGTGATCCCTCCCATCTTCTTGGTTTCACCCGAAGCATATTGACGTGGTGTGATCCCAAGCCACACAGCCAACTCCTTTTTATTAGAAAATGCTTGCCCTTTATCTATTGTGGCACTCAATGCCGATGCGTTGATAATCCCAATTCCGGGGATGGATTGGATAATTTGAGCAGCTTGGCTCTGTTCATTAAACTGCTTAAATTGTGCCTCTACATTTTTAATATTGGCGTCTAACTTTTGCATTTCTTCATAAACGTCTCTGAGGAGTAGATTTAAAGCTCCATGTAAATTACGGTTGAGCAGATCAGCAATGGTTGCACGAAAAGACTTTAAGCTCTTCTTGATGACGATGCCAAATTCAAGTAACAAACCACATGTTTGGTTGATGCAGGCAGTTCGATTATGTATGAGCCGTTCCCGATAACGATGTAGTGCTAGGATTGCTTGTTGATGCTCTGTTTTTACAGGAACAAAGCGAATGTTAGGTCGAAGGCTCGCTTCATAAATCGCCATACAATCATTTTTATCGTTTTTATTGCCACGGACAAAAGGGGTAACATGTTGCGCAGGGATAAGCTGAACTTGGTGCCCAGCTTGTAAGCAGCAGCGCCCCCAATAATGAGACGTTGAGCATGATTCCATAACAACATTACAAGCAGGTAATTGGGTCAATGTTTGCAAGAGCTTTGCTCTATCTAACCTTCTGGAAAAACATTTATTACCTTGCTTATCAAACGATAAAAGTTGGAATACATTTTTTGCTAGATCAATTGAAAGCGTGCTAACGTTATTCATGATGGACTCTCCTAATAACTGTGTTTGCAACTATCAGTTTGGCGCATTGACGCCGATTTGGGAGCGTCCATCTCATCACCCACTGTTATTTATTCGCTTCTATTAAACTAATGGTGAGTTCTCACTCACCTATTGATTATTTCTCATAAGCATTCAGCTCAGCCACATATCGGTGGTAGCCGTTTTCTTCTAGTGCTTCGATTATATCGGCAACGGGAAATACAGCGCCGCGGGCTATTAATGCGGTAATAGTGTCTGCATGTGCTTGTTCAAACTCCCCTTCACAGACTAAGAAGTTCCAATCGATCGCGCGAAGGAGTTCTGGGGTGGGAATATAGTCTTTAGCGATCTCTGGTAAGGCTAATAAAAGCGCTGGATTACATTGTAAAAAAGCACCAAACAGGCTGCGATAATCGGTGTGCCAAGATGACCAATTAGTGTCGTTGTTGAAGCATGTGTTGAGGTTGGCACCGCGCTCAAGAAGAGTTTGGATCACTGCTATGTATTGGGTTTCTTCAGGGTTATGTTGAAGGCAATACAGCACAGTTGCGCAAGTAGCACTGAGTGCTTGTTGTGAAAAGTCAGGGAATTGTGAAATCAGCAGAGTAAACAACTTAAATTCAGTATCGTGTTCGCCTGCAAAGGTTGTGGCTAATAAGGCGTTGTGATCTAGCTGAACGCCAGACTCTATAAATGCAGCGATTAATGGTAGAGAATAGTCGTTGGCTAAACGCCAAATATGTTCGCTGTTTTCAATGACGAGGCTGCCATCACGCGGAAATTGATTTAGCAGCGTAAATACTTTGCCTAGTTTGCCACCGTTAGGCTGTTCATCTAACTCTGGTGCATCCTGTATCTTTATAAAGTTTAGATAAATATCACTATCGGTTATTACCCCTTCGGCTCTTAGGCGTATTATCATTTCATGGTGTTCTTCAAAATTGTCGCAACCAAACCAATGACTCGCATGATGGTCTTTTAAGTACTCAAAATTACCTTGCGCAAAGTAAGTTTGTATATCAGCGATACCCCTAATGGTCATAAATGTTTCCTTTTAATTTGTACGACACGGTTATTATCGCTTAGCAAGTCATTTGTATTCAATGATTTAGCTTGTCTTATTGTTCACTAAATATTGCTCACATGATTTTTTGGTAGAGAAGATAGAGAGCATATTGAAACGATTTTATCCTCAACGAGGGGCATATAAATTCAAGTTTAAACTTACTGTGTATACATGTTAAAAATTATTTTAACTTGTTTTGTTTTATTTAAAATTGTTATGTGCTAGTTTTGCAATGCCTTAAATTTCAAGGGCTTTTCAATTTAATAAATGTATAAAGGACTAATATACAATGAAAGTATTAAACAAAGTTTTGGGTGCGACAGTTTTAGCGCTAGGTGTATCTGCTGGTTCGGCTTCTGCTGCTGAAGTAAAAATCACAGAAGTAGATTATGGTAGCGTGGTCATCCAAACTGCTGAAGTTGTGTTAAACCACAGCCAAGCAGGCACTTTCTCTATGAATGTGAGCGAAAACCATTTAACTGTAAATGCTCAAGACTCTAATGGACGTAAGTTCCGCTGTGTAATGAATGGTGCTGTAAGCTACAGCGATCCTACTATTCTTGAAAGAGTAACGAACATCGCAGCGACAATCTCTGAAGGCGACAGAGTACAATTTGAGGTGCAAAAAAATGTAATACCTCAAGTTTGTCATGTTAAAAAAATGCTAAGCTTCTAAGCTTTGCTATTTGCAATGGAAAGTGTGCGCACCTTCCATTGCTTTAGGTACTCAGCTGCAATTCAATTGCCGTGAGCAAACACAACATCTAAATAGCAACAGCCGTTAAGCCCCATATTGGAATTAGCATATGTTCTAGTTGCTTACCTCTTTCTTGTTCAAACTTCAGGATTGATATTTCCTTATTCTGCAGGGACAATCTCCCAATCAGTGACATCAAGGTGCGTTTCAGTTGCTTTGCACAGGGCCGACCAAATCGTCACAAAATGCACTTTTTGAATATCGCTGCCACTGTGCATGATGCTGTTAGAAATTGCTTCTGTGCTTGGGGGCGCATAAAGTCTGGGATGTGAGTCTTTATACTTCTTATAGGCCCAACTATTTTGACCAAAGGTATCTTTTAACTGTTGCTTACGTCGAGTGATTTGGTCATTTTTGTCTTGTATTTCTTGATACGTTTGTTCAGCCTCAGGCCGTTTGACTATGGTGGTCTTTAAAATCAAGTTAGGTAAAGACACATTGGCTTGTGTGGCCATTTGCGTAAAGCCGTCTTGCATCTCTCTGAGGCGTTTGTTCCCTGTCGCTACCCTTTGTGAGCGTATTGTGCTTGGCCAAACGTTATCTAGCCTTAGCTTCGCCATGGTGGAGTTGCTGTGTACACCAAAATATTCGTCAGGCAGCCCTAGCATGTGTCCAAACTCATGAGTCATCACGATATATTTATGCGGTACGGTGCGATCAACATTATGGGGTGTGCGAATAACAATAAGTACACCCCCATCTTGGCCGGAAACTGTGTGGTTACGAGTGCGAGTTTTTAAGAAGGCTACCGCGTCTTTGGCCCATTGCTGTGATGTGTCGGCAACAATAGCAAAGTTGTCGCCGACAATGCGCTGGTTAATGTAATTAGCGACAGAGTTTGCTCGGCGTGATTCTAAATTGTACGTAAAGGTGCTGTCATTTTTACCTTTGAGACCAATAATATAAGCTTTAATACCAAGTACATCGGGCGTTCTGCGTGCTCTTACAATCGTTAAAAAACGGTCTAAGTAGCTCTTCATGTCGCTGGTTAGAATACGTTGATCCGATGAAAAAGTAATATAGTCGCCATCGCCCGCAGGTAGCAACCCCCTCAATCCTGAGCGCAGCAAACCCTCTTTGTAATTGAAGATCCGCTCTTGGTTTTTGGTGATGTCAATTTCATTGGCAAAATTGTTGACATCGCAGACATGTGGAACCACGCCATGATTGATGCCGCCGCTAGACTTATACCGCGCAAGCTTTTTTACTTCTACGACATAACGACAGTACGCTGAGTTGTTCACCTCTGCAATGACAAAGTTAATGTCCATCACAAATTCTTCCCAGTTCTGCTTGGTACAGCGGATCTTATAATTGTTTTTCCACTTTTCTAAAATTACGCGTCTTGCATTACGTTTAAACTCATTTTTTTCATGCATTGACCACGAGAGTTGATCTTCGGTGTTGTCGATAAATCGATAAAAGATTTTAACAATTACGGTGATTTTCTTTTTGTGTGGTTCTACTTTGAGATCAAACTTGCCGATTTTTGTGGCAGGCACAAAGTCTTTAACAACTAAGTTGCCTCTAATGCCATCCCTGATGAAATTGTCTTTCATTTAAACCTCTTTGTATGACGCCAATTGGCGCAACTATAGTGGAATGTAAAAGTTGAATCAAAGTTAAAAAACTATAATTAAAGTGTTTTTTACTTTTTTTGAAAAATGGCAAAAACTCTGACTAAATTCATTTTTTGTCCATAGTTTCTTGATATTTTCTCGTTATTTAGGGCTGTTCACATTGGTGCTTGTAGCAAAAATAACGGTTTTTCCTGTGTGGATTAACGGTTTTTTGATCTAACCCTATAATTTAACAAGGTATTAATATCTTGACTTTGGATCATTCTGCTCCACAATGGAATGAAGAATAAATAATAATGCGTATAGGGTTTAAATTAGCCGCCTATGTTACTTTTTTCTCCAAATGCTGAGCTTGATGCCGGTATATTCCTTAAAGAAGAGCGAACAAAGTTTCGGGAACTACGTAATTTACTCAATATTGCGCAATCTAGCCTACGTAAGCTGCTAGAAACACCATCGTCAGCGCAAGACCAAGAACTTCAGCGCCAAAACGCCGAGGATTGGTATCAACTGCAACAGTCGACTGGTGATACGTTAAAAAATGACTCACGAGATATTGAAGTCTTTGTGTGGTGGTTATCCTCGCTAGCATACAAAAAAGAAGATCTATCCTTATTTAATGCAGGGTTAGACGACTTTTTGTTTGCGTTAAAACAGCTCGGTGAGTCAATTCATCCTAAACTACCTGAAAAAAAAGTAGCGAAACTTGATGACGCTGAAGCTGCGCAAAAACACTGTGATAATCAAACCAAACCGCTTGAACAATTGACGGGCGATAGCCCAAGTTCAGGGCTGTTAAATGTGCCACTAATGCGCTATCCGTTTATTGATGACTACACCTTCAGTGATTATGTTTCGGCTCAGAAAGACGGTAGTCTCGAAGCCAAAAAAGCTGAGTTTTCCGCGGTTTTACAATCCAGAAAAACAGAGCTGGTCTCACGCTTTGATATCTTGAGTGAGATTGAAAACAAGCTTAAAGAGATTGATTTATTCGTTAACGGATACCGCAATAAGCACGGACTTGCATTGCTCGGTTTTCGTTTTGTTCGCGATGCGATAAAGCAAATTAAGCTGATGTACCAACACTTCTTTCCCGATGTTGTAAAACAACAAGAAGCAACTGAAGTTTTGGTACAAAAGGAAGAGAATCAAGTGGTTGTTGAAGCAAGTAAAGAGCCCGCGCCACAACCACAAGCCACGGTAAGTGCAGCTGTCGCAGAAGCGACCATCACCCAGCCTGTGATTGCCAAAGCGGCGTATACCCGTGAGCATGCACTGGAAGACTTAAATAAAATTGCGGTTTTCTTTAAGAAGACGGAGCCGCATAGCCCCATTCCCTATTTGCTCGCCAGAGCCATACGTTGGGGCAACATGTCATTCTCTGATTTGATGGGAGAATTGATTGCAAAAGATTCACCTGCGCTTGCCGAGATAAGCAAGTTAACAGGCGTTGACAATGACTTAGGCGAGTTGTTGTCGGAAGAGAGTGTAGCAGTATCTAGTCCGAACCCCGCGGTTGTAGAAACGGTAGTGCCCGAAGTAGTGCAACCGATTCAAACAGACGCAGAGCCAGTACCAGAAGTTAAGCCTGTAACCAAAGATAGTTCCTCGTCAGGGCCACTCTGGTAATTAATAAAGATTAAATTTATGCCTACACTTTGTAGGGAAAAATAACATAGCTATGGAGAATACAAATGGCGTCAATTTTCATGAGAATCGACGGCAATGACAGCATCAAAGGGGCTGCAACAGTTGCCGATTTAAACAGCAAAAAAGGTTGGTTTGCGGTAGATAGCCTATCTTGGGGCGCTATGCGTGGCGTTTCTGTAGATATTGGTAATGCAAACAACCAAGATAACGGTATGGTAGCACTTGGCGAGATCAGTATCTCAAAGAGCTATGACGGTGCAACACCGTACCTACTTACCTATTTATTCCAGCCAGGTGCAGACGGTAAAACCGTTGAGCTAGTAATGACTAAGCCATCTCGTGATGGTAAAGGAATTGTACCTTACTACGTTATTTCTCTAGAAGAAGCACGTATGGCGAACTTTAGTATCTCTGGCAGTGATGGTGGTCAGCCATCTGAGTCATTCTCGCTTACTTATACTAAAATTGAGCAAATCTTCTTCGTTGAGGATGAGGGCGGTAAGCTAGAGAAAGCAGCATCTGTTAAATATGATGCAACGACTAACCAGCTTACTTCTGCTGCAGATCTTAAGTAAGGTAAATCACTATGGCACTTAATTCGCAACATAAGCGCGTTAGTAAAAACCGCGTAAGTATTACCTACGATGTTGAAACTAATGGCGCAACTGAGAAAAAAGAGCTGCCGTTTGTATCAGCGGTACTCGGTAATTTCTCTGGAGACAGAGAAGACCCAAAAGAAGTTGAAGATCGTGAATTTATTCAAGTAGATCAAGACAACTTTGATGACGTACTGGGCCGTATCCAACCTTCATTGACATTAAAAGTCGACAATGTGATTGAAGCTGATGACAGTCAGTTTGAAGTTAATTTAGATTTTGACTCAATGAAAGACTTTGAGCCCGATGCGTTGGTTCAACGTATTGAGCCTTTGAAAAAGCTACTTGAAACGCGTAATCAGCTGAATGAATTGCTGAGCAAAGCAGATCGCTCTCGTGACTTTGAAAAGTTACTAAAAGACATTCTACAAAGCGCAGACTCTTTGAGCGCGCTGTCTGATGAACTTGGCGTTAAAGGAGAGGAATAATGTCTGAAGAATTACAGCAAGATGGTGGTGCAGCTGGTGAAAGCGGTTCGTTTTTAGACCGTGCAATCAGTGCGACAAGTCAAACTGCGCCAGACAGAACCAAAGAGCTACTTACTTCTTTAACCAAAGAAGCGATGTCAGGCACAGTGACTTGGGATAAAAACTTAACAGATACCATCGCGAATGCGGTGGCTGAAATTGATAAGAAAATGTCCCAACAGCTTTCAGCAATTATGCAACAAGATAGCTTTCAAGAGTTAGAAGGTTCGTGGTTAGGTTTGCAAAAACTTATCCGCAACAGTGCACTGGGTACATCTCAAAAGGTGAAGTTACTCAATATCACAAAAGATGAGTTACTTGAGCAGTTTGAAGACGCACCGGCAGTCGACCGCAGTCCGCTATTCAATACGCTATATCAGCATGAATATGGCACTGCAGGCGGTGAACCTTACGGCCTAATTTTAGGTGATTACGAGTTTTCTCAAAAAGATGAAGACGTTGCGCTTTTGCGTTACATGGGTGAAGTGGCTGCAGCCAGTCATGCACCATTTATCGCAGCAGCAGCGCCTGAAATGTTCGAATTAAGTAGCTTCTCAACATTTAGTGAAGGAAAGCCAATCGCGCCGGCATTTGACTCGCCAAGCTATGCGTCTTGGAACTCATTTAGAGAAAGCGATGATGCACGTTATGTGGCATTAACTATGCCTCGTACGATGGCGCGTTTACCGTACGGCGGTAAAGGCAAAAAAATCAAATCATTTGAGTTTGAAGAGCTAGCGACAGATACCGCAGGCAATCCAAAACCAGCGAGCAATGACGAGATCGTTTGGTCTAATGCTGCGTATGAAATGGCGCTGAAAATGAACCAAGCTTTTGAAGCATACGGTTGGTGTACTGCGATCCGTGGTATGGACAATGGCGGTAAAGTAGAAGCTTTGCCTAACCTAACTTATCTAACTGATTCTGGTGATATCACGCAGCAGTGTCCGACTGAAGTTAACTTAACGGATGAGCGCGAGAAAGAACTGAGTGATTTAGGTTTCCTTCCGTTAGTTCACTATAAGAACACCGATTATGCTGTGTTCTTAGGCGGGCAAACAACGCAAAAACCTAAAGAGTATACCGATCCGGATGCGACAGCGAATGCTGCAATCTCAGCGCGTTTGCCGTATATCATGGCGAGTAGTCGCATTGCGCATTATCTCAAAGTAATGGGTCGTGACAATATTGGTTCTAATATGGAAGCGGCTGATATCCAGAAGGAAATGAGTGAGTGGATTGCAATGTACACAAACTCAGGTGCGATGGGTAATGCAGAGCGTGCAAAAACCCCACTTGCTGAAGCACAAATCTCAGTGATTGAGCAACCAGGCCGTCCTGGTGCTTACTCGGCAGTTGCGCATTTACGTCCTTGGCTACAAATGGAAGAACTAACAACTTCTGTGCGTATGGTTGCAAGCCTACCGGGCTAAGTTTACAACGCCTAATTCAAGCGTTAAAAACACTCAGTGAAGCGAGGTATGCGATACCTCGTTTCACTTCTGCGTATTAACCGACTGATCGCTGGAACACTATTCCTCATGTCTAGGACTGAACACCATTCAAACAATGTTGCGCTGGTAAAGCACCTAATTGCTGATATTGACCGTTTGATCAGTGAGCAGTTGTCTTTGGTTATGGCCCACCGCAAATTTACGGCATTAGAGGCGCGCTGGCGGGCATTACATGAATTAGTTAATTTACCGGTCAACTATAAAACCGTCCGAGTAAAAATCTTAAATATTGCTTGGTCAGAAATTTCCCAAGATCTCAATATTTCTCCATCAGTCAAACAGGCTAAATTATACAACCTCATTGCGAATCGAGAGTTCAATACGATGGGGGGAGAGCCTTATGGATTGGTTGTGATAGATCACAACATTAGCCTTGATATCGATTATGCCAATGAATTTGACGATATTTACACGTTAGAGTTACTTGCTGAATTGGGAGAGAAAAGCCTCTGTCCTATCGTCTTGGATGCTGATGAAGCTTTCCTCGGGGCGATAGGAGAGTCTTTTTTATGTGATACCGCGAAGATCAAGCGGGTGTTGGCGGCGCACGATTTTGAGAGCTGGCATCGCTTGCGGGCTAAAGACAATAGTCACTTTATTGGTCTCGTTTTCAATAAAATAGGTTATCGCCGTATTTACCGATTTCATCCTGCGGGGTTTGTGTTCGACGAAGAAGCCGATGACAATTTTCGCTGGGGAAACACAGCCACAACCTTTTTGAAAAACGTGATGATTGAGTTCAATCGCGTGCGCTGGTTTGGCTTTTTGAAATCTCGCAAGCTAGACGGCTCTGGTGGCAGTGCTATTAGCTACTATGGCGCAAAGAAAGATGACCTGCCGGTGGTTTTTAAAACTCGTATCTCAGCGAGTAATGCTGCCTTTATTTCTCAGCTTGGTTTGATCCCTATTTTTCATAACCCTTTAAATGAAAGATACTTTTTTCAATCGAATAGCTCAATCAAAGTGGAAAATGACACCGAAAATCGCTACCTGCTCCAAACCACATTGATGGTCAGCCGAATAGCACATTATCTCAAAGTACAACTTAGGGAGATGATTGGCTCGTCAATGGAAGCGCATGATTGTGAAAATAGGCTTACCCATTGGCTTGAACAATACTGCTCGAACTCAATTGTTTCTGATGAAATGACGCTAGCGAAAATGCCACTCAAATCTGCGAAAGTCAGCGTTGTTGAAGAGCCCGGCGAATTTAAACGTTATGGCTGTCATGTTGACCTTGTGCCGCAATATCAATTCGACAGAGTGGCAAGTACAGTAAGTTTATCAACGACGGTGGAGCGATGAGCTTTTTTAGTGCGTTTTACATGGATAGAGAAGACGTATCGGTCGATCAAGGTAACGAAGTGGTGCAGTCCATCCACCACAATATTGGCCTTATTTTAAAAACCGAGGCGGCATTTTTACACGACAATGAGAGTGAGCTGGTGAACCAATCGAGTATCTGCTTTGGCCTCGAAGATATCGCGCTATTTAGTCGGCTCAATAGCGGTGAGCAAATAGCGATGCGGATCAAAAATAAAATTAGCCAATTTGAGCCAAGGTTACACAGTGTTGAGGTCAATTATTTAGCGCAAGATGAAGAAAAGCATATCACTAATACGATGCGTTTCGAGGTTTCCGCGATGTTGTCGTTTGAGGGAAAAGAAGAGTTATTGCAGTTTGATACGGACATCGACTTAACCCGCCTCACTGTGTTGATAGAAAACGAGAGCCAATATGATTAGCCGCATGTTAAAGCACTTTGAAGATGAATTAGCGAGCATTCGTTATGGCCTTGAGGGGTTCCGTAAGCGTTTTCGTAGAGAAGCTGAGCATATTAACCTCAATGACAAGGGGCAAGAAGACCCGAACGTAACCCGCCTCATCGACAGTTTCGCATGGGTGGCAGCGAAAAATGCGATGGAAATAGATGCCCTACGTACACGTCATGTGGAAGAGTTTGCTGATATTGTCTCCCCAAATTTATTCAAATCACTGCCTATGGTGGTGCAAGCGCATTTTCAACCTAATGCGGATGACTTTAATAAGCCTGTGTTTTTGGATAAACAGGTAGAGGTTGAGCTTGATGTCATTAATAAAGGCGATGACAACACAACCGTGAAGTTGTGTAATTCTCTGCCCGTCACCTTTACGCCGATGACCGTTTCTCGTTTTAAGTTGGAGCAAACGCCGTTTCAACATGCTATCCCTGAAAACTTTGATAGCAAAGAGGCACCTTATTGTCTGCGCGTCGAACTATCACCGCTAAGTGGTGATGTTGATGTTCAGCAGGCGCTGACGCAACCAATCCAGCTGCATTTTAGTAATGAGTCGATAGGCCGAAACGTTGCCGACATTATCAACCAAGCGGTGAAGAAAGTGGCTATTAGCGTGGCGGATGATGAGTTTGCCTATGATATCGGTGAACACAATTTTCACCCTTTGCTCGCGGATAATGATTTTCTTATCTCACCAATCAAAAGCAATGAAATTCCGGTTTATTTTAAGCTCAAAGAGTATTTCTCAATCCCTGCTAAACGGCAGTTTTTCATCTTGAAAAACCCTCATAAGATAAATGTCGCGCATGGCAAAAGTGTTTACATCGACTTTTATTTAAATGAGTTGGGCGCAGTGTTACTTGAAGAGAAAAACCTCTCGGTCAAAATAAATAAGACACTCTTTAGTAACTTATTTCATCAATCTTCGGAACCGGTGAGAGTCAACTATCAAGAGCTATCGTATCCTGTTATTGCAGACGCCAGTCAGCGTCATATTCAGATTTATTCAATCGATAAGGTTTACGTCGTAACTTCGGCCGGTCAAAAGGAAATTCCACCTGTGGTCGGCACGCAAACTGTTGATTTTCAATCGCAACTATATTGGTCACAGAGCAACAAATTAGGCCATATTGAAGCAGCAGATAAGGCCACTTCTTTGGATGAGGTGAAGCACTTGGTGTTGCCAATCAATAAGGCAACCAAGGCTTACCCCAATGGGTTCACCGCATTTGCAGAGATCAGCTGTTACGATGCGCAGTTAGCCAACAAAATCCATGTTGGTAATCAAATCGTTGTAAATACAGAAGAAGCGCTAGCTGGGGAGTTTGAAGTCGGTGGCGTGACGATTCAACCCAGTAGCATGGTGACGGACGAGAAAAATTATTGGAGTTTGCTCAAGCTGATGTCCTTTAATTTATCTCAGCTGTTACAGGCACAAGACGCGAAGGCTACCTTGATTGGCTTCTTAAAATTGTTTGTTAATGCTAATGCCACACATCAAGAGCTCAATTCAATTTATGATGTTACGGCAAAAAAAATGAATGCCCCGTTTTTGGTTGAAAATCGCATGATCTTTGTCCCGGGGATGTCGCTGACATTGACATTAGATAACTCAGAGTTAAACGCGGATTTTTCGTTGTTTGCTGAGCTACTCAATGACTTTTTAGCGGCGCAAACACCATTTGATCGCTGCAGTCAGCTAACCGTGGAGTACACCAGTTACAACTGGCCAGCAAAGCGCTTTGAAGCACAGTTAGGAGCGCGCGTATGCAGTTAACGAAACGCTTATTTAGCAAAGTATCGTCGGTACTTCATTTTACGCGCTTACTGAGAGTCGCTGGGGCAAAAAAAATCAGCTTTAAACAGCACTTGTTTTCAGACACGTATGGTAAGCGAAAAATCGACTACCAAGAACTGGCTGATCAGCACTTTGTGGTCGATAGCAATGAGGCAACGTTATTTGGTGAGCGAGGCGGGTTACCTCATTTCATCCTGGATTGGTTGAAAGAGGCTTACTTACGTAATAATCGCGCGTACCTCAGGTTTTTGGCCATTTTCGACAACACTTTTGTTCATCAATCTTTAGAACTCAAAGCATTTGCATCTAAGGTGTTTCGCGCCGAGGCCACGACAACAGAGCAGCAACAGCGTCAATTATTGCAAAGTTACTTCAGCTCGCTAACCGAAAACTACGAAACACTATCGATGATCCCGGCGACTTTGATTACGAGGGCTGAGCATTACTCTTTGAGTAATCTTCAGCGCTTGCTTAAGCATTATTTCCCTCATCCTATTCGGTTAGCGATGAGTGACATCGAGGTGAAGGAAATTCCCCCAGCCGCAAGAAGTTGTTTAAGCGCTTGTCAGCTTGGTAGAGGGGCTGTGCTGGGTAAACAATTTGCCCAGTTAGGTAGAACCTTAACGGTAACGGTTAGCTTTGATGATGCGATGGTTTTTTCAAAGTTAGAGAAACAGGAAGCAGAACAGGTGGCGTTGTTAAGTGCCATCAAGTCACTTTGCTGCCACTACGTCAATCACGAGGTGGCGGTGGAAGTTGAAGCTGAATACATCGGAACAGTACCTTCTACTTTGGTACTCACGAATAATTATAAGGGCATTGTGCTTGGGGTAAACGCCAACTTAGCAAGGCGCAATGACGACCAGAAACGAACGGTAAGGGCTCTGTAGAGTTAGGGATAAGTATGTCTCAAGTATCTATTTCAAAACTAATTTCTTATTTAGACAGTAACTTAAAAAATGCGCTGGAGTATGCCGCTGCAGATGCCATGAACAGCCAAGCTGGCGCCATTGAAATTGAGCATTGGTTCATTTCGTTACTGAAAGGACGTGATCCTAAGTTGCAACAGTTTCTTGAGTCGCAACAGGTTAATATTGCACAGTTTGTGCAAGAGCTAGAGCAAAAACTAGGTCAGTTGGCACCGAGTCATTCAGGACAGCCTACCATCAGCCCTGAGTTGATAGACTTAGTGAAGTCTGCGTGGTTGGTTGCGTCGGTTGAGTTTTCTCACAGTGCCGTTGCGGGGCTACATCTGTTACTTTGCATCTTGCAGCCCGATCCATTGTCGTTTAAGCAAAAAGAGTTTACTGCACTTAAGAATGTCTCTGTTGAGAGCTTAAAAGAGCATATTAAAACGCTATCTATTTCGGCTAAAACACCAGCAAAGGGCGCGACAAGTGCACCGCAGAGTGTGGTAACGGGGGCGTTAGAAAAATATACCGTTAATCTTACTCAGGCTGCTCAGGCAGGTGAGCTAGATATTGTCTCTGGGCGTGCAGATGAAGTTAGGCAAGCCATTGATATCTTGTGTAGAAAACGACAAAACAACCCTATTTTTGTTGGCGAACCTGGGGTGGGTAAGACCGCCGTGGTGGAAGGGTTAGCGCAAAAAATTGCAGCGGATGAAGTACCTCCGGTTTTGTCTGGTGTGCAAATTCATTCACTGGATCTTGGTTTACTGCAAGCGGGTGCGAGCGTTAAAGGGGAGTTTGAAAATCGCTTAAAAGATGTAATTAACGAAGTAAAAACCTCAGAAGTGCCCATTATTGTTTTTATTGATGAGGCACATACTTTGATTGGCGCAGGTGGTGCGGAAGGGCAAAATGATGCCGCTAATTTGTTAAAACCAGCACTAGCGCGAGGCGAGTTTAGAACCATCGCGGCAACGACTTGGGAAGAGTATAAAAAATACTTTGAAAAAGACCCTGCACTGACACGCCGTTTCCAAGTGGTCAAAGTCGACGAGCCGAACGCAGAAGATGCGTTGCAAATGCTGCGTGGTGTCGCAGAGTCGCTAAAGAGTCACCACAATGTGTTTATCACAGAGGCGGCGCTACAAGCTGCCGTTGATCTGTCTATTCGTTATTTACCTAGTCGAAAGCTCCCAGATAAAGCCATCAGTGTGCTAGACACATCGTGTGCTCGTATTGCCTTAACGCAAAACGCAAAGCCTGCGAGTATCGAAGCAACAGAGCAGGGAATTCGCTACTTGGACAAAGAGTTAACATCGCTGACAAAAGAAAACGACATGTTGGCGAACCAAGCTGCAGCCATAGCCGCAAAAGAACAGAAAAAGACTGAACTAGAAGCGCAACTGGTTACATTGAATACGCAATGGGAAAAAGAAAAAGCGCTTGTATCTGAACTGGCACAAATCCAAGCGGGTGAGCAAGCGGGAGATTTCACGGCGAAATTGGCTGAACTCAAGTCGTTGCAAGGCGAACAGCCTATGGTTCATGCCATTGTCGATGAGCAAACTATTGCGGAGGTAATTGGCGCTTGGACTGGCATCCCGATTGGTAATTTAGTTAAAGATGAAGTGGCGAAACTACTGACATTAGAAACAGCTTTACATCAGCGTATTATTGGTCAAAAGCATGCGCTACATGAGTTGTCTAAGAGTATTCGGGTTTCGCGTGCCGGTCTGACTGATAAACGTAAGCCAGTTGGCGTATTTTTGATGTGTGGCCCTAGTGGTGTAGGTAAGTCAGAAACTGCGCTTGCACTTGCGGATCAGCTTTTTGGTGGCGAGCAAGACATGACGGTCATCAATATGACCGAGTTTAAAGAAGCGCATAAGGTATCTATGTTACTTGGATCGCCAGCAGGTTATGTTGGTTATGGTAAAGGTGGTGTGCTAACCGAAGCGATTCGTCGTAACCCTTATTGTGTACTGTTACTTGACGAAATGGAAAAAGCGCACCCAAGCGTCCATGATATTTTCTATCAAATTTTTGATAAGGGCTGTATTCAAGATAGTGAAGGTCGTAATATCGATTTTAAAAATACTTTGATCATCATGACCTCTAACGCTGCTGACAGTGAAATTGTCGATTTTTGTAATGTCAGTGAATCTCGCCCTGATTTAGTAGAGTTAGTGGACAACGTACGACCTGCGCTACAGAGCTTTTTCAAGCCAGCCTTTTTAGGTCGTTGTAATATCATCCCATATTATCCTTTAAATACTGCGGAGTTAGCTGAGATCACGGGGATATCGCTAAAACGTGTTGCGCAAAAACTACAAGAAACCTATGGGGCAACATTAAATTATGATCAAGCCTTTGTGGATTATGTGGTTGCCAAAGGAAATGAACCAACCATAGGTGGTCGTGCCATTGAGCAAATAATCAATCGAAACCTGATGCCGCAATTGGCTGAAAGCTGTATCGAGCGGATCAGCTTAGGCGAACCTATCCGTGAAGTGGTGATCTCAGGTTCAGCGGATGCCTCGGGCTTTGAGTTAGCTATAAATTGATGAAATGATGCTAAAAACCAGATTAATACGAGGCCTTATGTTAGGCCTTACATTATTTACCATGCATACGACAGGCAAAGAGGTCGTACAGCTGGCGACGCATGACGCTTACCCCTATCACTATGTTGAAAATGAACTCGTGAAGGGGAGTGTTATCAGGCAAGTTCAGTGCGCTTTTAGTCGGATGGAAGCCCCGTATCGCGCTGAGTTTGATAGTTGGGTAGAAGCAGAGCTCAAGTTGCGTACTGGTAAACTCGATGCCATTTTTGCGGTTGCCCAAAGTGATGCTCGTATGCGTTATGGAACGCTGTCTATTCCGATGGCGAGAAAACACTTGTACTGGTATTTCTCTGGTGCTGAAATGAATATCAGTGATGACAATCCGTTATATAAAAAATATAGAGTCGCCGCTGAATTTGGCTCTGACGAGTGGTTTGATATCAAGCGTAAAGGTTATAACGTGCAAATGAAGCCACGCAGTGGTAGTGCACTTTTAAAGTTATTATTAGGCCATGAAGTCGATGCTATTTTAATAGATGAACATGAGTTTGAACATGAATTGGCTAAGTTCAAGCTACAAAACACCAACTTTTCTCGACGTGAATATGGCACCATAGAGTTAGGTATATTGTTTTCAAAAGCCTTTTTAAAGAAGCGTCCAACCTTTCTAGAGGCATTTAATACTGCTGCCTCGAACTGTATTGTTGCCGATGATAGGAAGTTATAGATGAATGCTGCGATGTTGCAAGTCACTGAGTGCCCTGAAGATGTTCGATTGTTGTCGAGAATGGCGACGGTTTCTCAATCCGGCGTGGTGCTCGGAGCGTCAATTGAATGTGATTTGATTTTGCCGCATGCTGAGCAAGAAACGCAGCAACATGATGTATATGCTCGCATCGAACAAGATAAAGATGCCAATCAACTGCGGTTATATACAGAAGTTGAGGGGGTAAGTTTAAATGGTCGGCCACAGATCACACACTCATCCTCCGTGCTTTCTGATGGTGATATCATTGTACTTTTTGGCTACACCCTATTGCTTTCCATGCAGTCGGAAATCGGCGAGCCTGTTTTGGCTGCTGAAAAGCAAGAAGAGACTTTTTTTGATGTGATTGATGAAGTTGAGTTTGATGCGAGTAATATTTTTGCCGATTTAGAGACTGAACTTGACCAAATAAACACGCAAAAAACGCGTTCTGAGCAAGAAGAATTTATAGAGTATAAAGCAACAGATATCGGCGCTCATGATACGCAAAGTACATTAAATCAGGCTGCTATTGAGCAGAAACTGGATAAGTTATTAGAGGCGTCGCGTAGCCCTTGGCAGCAACAAAAGCAGATGTTGTTGATGTTAGATCAGGTGATGGATGAATTTCTAAAAGAATTCGATCCTCAGCTGATTGAAGACATGGTTGGCTCACCATCAAGGTGGAGCGGTAAGCATTGGGCGGCGTATAAAAATTACTACACAAGAAAAATGAACGAAGGACACTTTAAGCGTCAGTTTAAAGCGCTATTAATCGAATGTATGCAAAAGTAATCTTAGTCTCATTATTGATATGCTTAGCGGTTGGCTGCTCAAGTGCCGATCCGCTCCAGCGTTTTTCGTTACCGATACAGTTGCAGCTGGAGACCAACGAAAAGCTCAATTGGGCCAATGAAGGTGCCAATCCTGTTGCTATCCGGTTATATCAGCTCACCAAATCAGACCGATTTTCACAAAGTGAATTCATCGAGCTATTTCAATCGGATACGCAAATATTGGCTGAGCAATTGATAGAGAAGCAGCGGTTGTACCCAGTGATGCCGAATACAAAAGAGCAAAAGACGATTAAATTGCTTCCTGGAGTAAGGTATTTGGCGGTATTGGTAGAATTTAGTGACTATCAGAAAGGGACGACAAAGGCCGTCGTGGAAGTGCCTGAGGACGTTTCTGAAAGTACAGTAATTTGGCTTGGGCTCCAAGGAACGACGATAAAGTTCTCGGTAATGCCACAGCAGAGCTGGATGGATAGTTTGTTTGGTTGGGGAGCATAGTTTTGAGTAATAAAATTGTTTGGCGAGAAGGTACCTTTTTATATCCTCAGCATTTTCAGCAGATGGAATCACACCTTGAAAACGTCACACAGCAATATAGTGCGCTGACAACCAGTGAATTTGCACCGCATTGTGGTCTTGCTCAGCTGAGTATCAATGAAGGGTTACTAAAACTGGGTCAGTTTTCCGTGGTAGCGTGTGAAGGCATTTTGCCCGATGGTCAGTACTTCAAGTTAGATCAAGAGGTCGCGCTGCACATTCCTGAAGGCACGATAGATCAAATGGTCTATCTGGTTGTGCCAGCCAATCTTGCTGGAAACAACAGCTTTGATAATGGGGCTTCTAGCTCTCGCTATAAAACCCAGTTTAATCGCGTTTTTGACTTTACCAATAACCAAGCTGCTGAACTTGAAATTGAAACTGCACGCTTAAATGTGGCGTTGAAACTAGAGCAAGAAAACCTAGATGGTTTTGTCAAATTAGCGGTTGGTAAAGTGCTGGAGGTGGATGGCAATGGGGCAGTGATCATCGACCGTGCTTTTATCCCAGACTGCCTCAGCATTGGGGCGGCTGATATTTTGTTAGAGCGCGTGCGAGAGCTCGACACTTTGGCAAATGCCAAAGTGAATCAGCTGCTCACACGATTACAATCCGTCGTTGATACACAAAGCAACAGCGCATGGTACACAGAGCAGCAGTTGCTTACCGTGATCTATCACTGGCTACCTTGGCTCGAGGCAACCCAACGAACACAACATTATAAATTAGGCCGTTTCTACTTTGAGCTAAAACAGTTTGAGGCGGCGCTATTGAGTATCGATTTTGAGGTGCGCTCTCCGTGGACACCGCTTACGTTCGAAAGTTTATATGAAAAATTTCATGGTGTATTGGCGCGGATCAAAGACAAGCTGTCGATCACCCAACAGCAAAATGTCATTGAATACACTTGGGATAAGTCGCTTTTCGATAGCAGAAGAATGTTATTGGTAAAGGTGAAGCAACACGATATCAGCCAGACTAAACGTATGGTTATTGCGGTGACTAGTCCGCAAAGCCTCGCTAAAGAACTATTTACAACAGGGTTTAAGCTTGCGGGTAACAAGAGCATCATCAATTGTATTAAAAACGCCACACCTGGTGTGCGAGTGAGTGCATTACCTTACGCTCCGCCAGAGCTAAAAGAGCAAGGGTCGACGGAATATTTTCAAATTGATTTAGAAGATCCACTGTGGGTGAAAATGGTAGATAACAAAGAAATGCTGGCGTTGCACATTGATGCCCGAATTCATGTCGATGACGTTAAATTATTTTTGATTAGCTAACTATGAGTGCAGCCAGTTATACGGTTAACCAATTCTCACTTGTTGATGAGAAAAATGCAGCGCTAAAGGACTTGCTAACGGAATTTAGTTGGCAGGAAGAGGCGTTATTACAACTAAGCCTGCCGCTTCTTGCGATGGTTGAGTCCGTTTCTTCATTGGAAGATATCGCCGCGCTGGAAAATTTCAGAGCTAACCTCATTACCGAGCTCAAGAGCATTAAACAACGAGGTCGGGAGCGAGCTATATCACCAGCGCTACTGGATAAGTTGTGCTTTATTTGGGCGGCATTCTTTGACGAAAGGATAAGCTATGGTTGTCAGTTGGATACGACACAGTGGCAAAACAAGACCTTAGTGAGTCAATTATTTGGTATTCGCAACAGTGGAGACACCTTTTTTAGCTTAGTATTTCAATTGATGGAGTTTCCTAAGAGGCACTTAGCGTTATTAAAGATTTGCTATCTCATTCTACAGCTTGGCTTTAAAGGGAAATATCACACAGGTCATGTGACTGAGTTGAAAAAGTTAACCGCCGAGATCAGTTTTGCATTAACTGAGCTTGGGGCATTCAAGTTGAAGCTTGATACGAATACAACAACGGCTCCCAGAAAGTCATCTCGTAACCTAGGGCTATTTACTGGTATTTCACCATTGAGTTTTTGGTTAGCGTTTACGGTGCTTTTAGTGGTGGGTTTATTTATTTATAACCAGTATTTCGGTGAGATTTATGAGCGCCAAAACCAAGAGTACAAAGAAATGGCGGGAGATACTTTTCAGCATATCCAGCAGTTGCAACCGAAGAAAATGTTTATTGAAAATGCAAGATTTTACGAAAGTGAGCAAATGCATGCATTAGAAACAGCGAAACCAACTGCGCAACCACAGACAATTGAGCAACCTAAAGCGCCCGCAGTTGCCCCGGTTATCACCGAAGAACCTATGACATTGTACTTGGTGCAAATTGGTGCTTTTAACAATATGGCACGTGCACAAAGTCTTAAACAAAAATGTGATAATAGCCGCTATCCACTCGTTATTGAGGAAGTGGGCGATAGCCAGTTTGTAGGTTTTATTGCAACAGGTTTTACGCAGGCCAAAGCGGTTAGTCAGTTTTTTGTGCAAAGCTGTAACATTTCACCTTATATCAAGGAGTATCAGTGAAGACTCCGTTAGTTCGCCTATGGATCGGTGCATCCTTCGTCTTATTGGCTGTACTACTTTTAGTACTTACTTTTTCGCTAGCGTTAGCAACACATTGGTATTGGCTGAGCGGACTGCTGGCTCTGGTTGGTGTGCTGGTGGTGTATGTGCCTAGTATCAATCGTTTTGTTATCGGCAAATATCAAAGAAGAAACTTCTTTAAGCAATACTCTACCCTATACAAGCGCATCGCAAAAAAACTGAAACTGAGCAGCAATGTTTATAAAACCGCATGGTATTTGGTGATTTCAGAGGGCAATACCAGTGATTCGTTCGCGCAATTTAATCGCGTTAAACTCAATGGTATGCCACCAAATATAGCGGTTTATCACGTTCAAGGGGCGTTGATTTGGCATGTAAAAGCAAAGGTTGAAGATCAGCAGCACTTCTTAGCTTGGCTGAGCTTTATTCGCGCAAAACAGCCGTTGAACGGGGTACTGTTATTAAGCGACGCATTTAGTGTTATCCAGCGTTCGCAAAAGGCTAAGCAAGAGTTTATTGCAGACTTTAAAGCGCGGCTCGAATCTATTTATCTGCGTAGTGGCTATCCCGTTCCCGCACACTTATTTCTATGTGGAATTAACAAGTTAGATGGGATAGCTGAAAGCTTGAATGAGCGGGTCGAGCTTGCTGATCTGTCCATTTACTTCTCTGAGCAGGGATTACAATCCTCTCATGCGCTCAATGAAGCATACGACTTACTATTTAAGAAGCTATTTGCCAATAATCTACAACAAGTCTCGCTGCAGCTAGATGATGAGTTCAAACGCAAACAGCTGCTGGGGCCGATGCAGCTGCAATATTTAAAGCTTGCCGTTGCGCACTTTATCGACGAGCTGGCCGACTTTAATGGTCAGGTACTGCCGTATAAAATTGAGAGCTTCCACTTAGTTGAATCTGAAAATGCAGAGCAGCGGGTAAACCTTGCAACGGCACATACGTTAATTGAAGTGAATCAATCCCTTTTGCCCGTTGTTGCTGAAACTACGCTAAAACCTAAAGCAGAGATCACCAAGACATTCACAAATCAGGTTTTGCCGTTGGCACACTTAGCACCTGTAAATAGGTGGAAGATTTGGCGTCATAGCGTTAGACAGTTTTTAATGCTTTGCACAGGTGCAGGTCTACTCGCTGGAGCAGCTTGGGTAGGCTGGCAGGCTTACGTCTATAACCAGTCATTACACCAAGAATTTAGCAAGTTACATCAAGACTATAAGTATATTTTGAATAAAAGTGCCATCAGCTTTGATGAACTAAGTTCATTGATTGAACCATTGGCATTGCTGCAGTCTGGTTATAGTCAATTTACCGAGGAAAAGGAAAGCCAACCTTGGTACGCGCTACCAATTCTTGCCTCTATTGACCGTGAAGAGCATTATCGTTCGTTATACCAGCAACAACTAGCTACCACGTTAGAGCCCACAATCAGCAAATATCTTGAGCAGGAGTTGTTTGTTTATTTGGAGCTTGAAGACTATCTCAATGTCATCAATGTAAAGGATATCTATCAGTCGTTTGCGTTAGGTGAAAATAAAAGGTTGGTTAAAAAACATTTGGCGGAATCACTCACCCAGAGCGCTTTACTTGATGAGTCTCAAGTTCAAGTAGTATCAAGTCTCGTTGATGATCTGTATTTCCTCGGCTATAACAAAATCGATATTAATGAAGAGTTGTTGGCTTTAGTTGATAACCAATTAGCGCTGCAAGATACAAACCAATTGATGTATGAGTGCGTTAAGCAGCTTCCTGAATTTGCAAAGCTGATTGATATCAGACCAACACTACTCGCCAAACATAGCGATCATGTGAGTTTATTTGGGATCACTCGAGCTAAAACACAGTTTTTGGTTCCCGAGTTGTTTACGCCTAAAGCACTGCAACAGCTATCGTTTTTGCCGGAGTCTGCGTTTATGCAGAAGCTAGTGCAAGACAATCATGGGTTATTTCAAACCACGCCATCCAAGCGCGAACTAACTCGCATCGGTAACTATATAAAGTTTAGCTATATTAATGACTATATCAGCTTTTGGAGACAGTACTACTCGGGGATCCACCTTGCTCCAGAACTGTCGCTAGAGGTATTGCTTTCTGAGTTAACCGAAAGTGAGCAATCACCTCTGTTGCAGCTATATACTACACTTCGAGCCTATATCTATCTGCCGCAAGTGGAAGTGCCGAGTTTTGAAAAGGCTGATGCAATTGCCGCTAATGCCCCGAAGAAGGTCGCAGCCAAAGCACAAAAAGCGCAGCAACTAATTGATAAAGCTAATCAGAGCTTAAATAAGCAACAGTTATTGGAAATCGAGCGGGCAAAAGAGTTTAACGAAATTGCGGGTAAAATCCGTCAAGCATTCTCTGATAGTCCAATCCTAGTGCAAAGCGCTGAAAGTTTATCAAAGCAGTATCAAGCGTTTGTGGCACAGCTAAAAGCGCTGAAGGATTGGAAAACACAGGCGGATAGCACTGTGATCCCCGGGCTAAGCTATTTTCAACAGCTACAAGACCCTAATAACTTCAAGGCCTTTTCAGGGCTGTGGTTAACCCGTTACGATGAGCCTTTAATGGCGGAGCTGGTAGATTTGGTATTGCGTGAAACTGCAACGCATGTAAAGCGCAAAACATCAGAGTACTTACAAGAAAAGTGGCAGCAAGACGTGGTAGCGCCTTACCGTAAAAATGTTGCGGTTTACTACCCATTTCATAAATCTGGCGAAGACCTTAAACTCAGCGCACTGGCCGCATTTTTTGCGCCCAATAGTTCAATCAGTAATTTTGAGGAGCAGATCTTAGGGCAATTTGTTTCGGTTGATGGCACGCTACAATTTCCGGTATTTGGTCGTCAGGCTGCGCTTTCATTATCACCTGCAGTCACAACATTTTTATCCACTTACGGCAAGCTTCAGCGAGAACTTTATGGCCAAGATGGCAACCTTAAGCTGAATATAGTGATTGCGCCAAAGTCAATGTCTGCAGCCTTGAGTGAATTTACATTGCGTGTTGGTGAGCGAAAACTAACCTATACCCATGGTCCTTTGGTTGAAACTCAGTTTAGCTGGCCGACAGATTTTACAGAGCAATCACTAGAGCTGGTGTTAACTGACCTGAGCAATCAAAAAATGACGCATACACTGGAGGGCGTCTGGTCACCCATGCGCTTGGTTGAGCGTTACCAACAACAAAGTGGGCGAGATACGGTTGAGGTGAGCAACAAACAAGGTGCAGCTGTCGTGTTGAGCATGAAGGGCGCAGGCGATGAGGCGAGTTTGCTAAACCCAGAGTTTTTCTCTCGGTTATTCGTACCCGATACCGTTTTGCAGTGATATTACCCGTCGATTAAGGTGTGAACATGGAAACTTATATTGCAGGTGAAGTTAGCTACTTAGTTGCTAAGACAAGTAGCGGCAAAGCTTATCGCCTGAACTATTGCGATATTAGTGATGCAGTAGATAAAGGTGTCTCTGCAGAAATTGAGTTAGTCACTGACGGCGATGATATCTCAGATACGTTAGGGGACACTATGACCTTAAACTGGTATCAAGATGTTGCTGGACGACCCAATAACTTACTTGAATATCAGGCTTATGTCGTTGAAATTAATGAGCTTGATAGCCGTGCCGATGCGCTTCGTCGCTTTAAGCTAACGTTGAAATCTTGGTTATGGTTGCTTAGTTTTAATCGCACCTATCGGATCTATCAAGCTCAGTCAGCAAAAGACATTTTGTCTGATATTTTCGATACAGCAGGGTTTAAAGGGATGTACCAGTTTGGCACTATGCCAACCGCTAAATTGGAATACTGTACTCAATATGATGAAACCGACTTGGAGTTTGTGACGCGTTTAATGTCGCAATCTGGAGTTATCTTTTATTTCTCTCAAGATAGTGGCAAGCACACCTTGCAGGTTCATAGTGCAAGTTCGCCACTCGATAGCAATAGCCAAGCTAAATTTGATCATGCGCAGGTTAAAACGGCAAAAAACTTGCTGCTACAGCGCTTTGAACCACAGCAAAAGCTGGTTAAAAAATCTCTGTCATTGGCAGGTTATAACTATACGAAAACGAAAGTAGAATCCGCCAAAAGCCAGCTTTCTAATTCGAGTGTGACGACGATAACCTCAAATAACTTTGAGCATGTAGCGTTAAATAGTGATAGTAATGACTTTAGTGATGTCAGCACGCTTGCGGCTCAACTTAATAGCGCAGAGCAAGCCTGCGGTGGTGATATCGAGATGGAGACGGATGCAAACGTGGTGGTGGTGGGCAATAAGCTTACCGTGGCGACCCACGTTAATAGTCAACTAGAGGGTGACTATAATGTATTGGCGGTTAACCATCACATTGATGTGCAGCAATCAAGCCAAAGCGCGAGCTATCGCTGTGTGGTTCAGTGTCGCGATGAGGCGCTTCCGCTAACGCCACCTTACCCCAAAAAACCGTTGGCACGGGGTATTACGTCAGCGGTGGTGGTAACCGAAAGTGGTTCATTAGATAGCAAAGGCGAAATCAATCAAGACACGGATGGCCGAGTCAAAGTACATTTCTACTGGGATACCACAGACGAAAAATCAACTAGTTGTTATTTACGTGTGATGCAGCAAACCGCGGGCAGTAAAGCGGCGATGCAATTTATTCCGCGCATAGGCGATGAGGTTATCGTAGATTTTATAAACGGTGACATTGATCAGCCAATCGTTATTGGTAGTGTGTTTAACAGCAATACTAAACCACTCTATCCACAAAAAGATGCGACACAGTCGAGTATCAAAACAGGTTTGGCTGATGATACCGCGCATGAAATTTGTTTTGATGATAAAAAAGGCGAAGAGCTGCTTTCTATTACATCAGGTAAAGATCTCTCCATTACGGTTGCCAACAATGCCACGAGTTTAATCAACGCGGACGATAGTTTAACGGTTAAGAAAAACCAGACAACGACAGTTGAAGAATCACAAACTGTCTCGGTGACCAAAAATTACAGCTTAAAAGCAGATAAAATTGCGCTTGAAGGGGACACCGAGATTGAGCTGAAAGTGGGCAGTAATAAAATTACTATTTCAAGTTCTGGTATCAAGATAGAAGGTTCTGCCATTGAGCTTAAATCGTCTCAAGATACAAAAATATCAGCCATGAATCTGACAACCTCAAGCCAAGCATCCACCAAAATTAGTGCGACAGCAAATTTAGATCTTAAAGCAACCGCGCAGGCAAACTTAGAGGGTACGGCAGGTGTTAACGTAAAATCGACCGCGATTGCTAAGTTAGAGGGAACGGCGGGTGCACAAGTCACCTCAACGGCGATGGCCAAATTGAGTGGTACGGCAATGGCTGAGATCAGCGGCGCATTGGTCAAAATTAACTGAGTATATTGATGACGAGAATTAACGAGCAAGTGCTAGGGCAACTCAAGCAAGCATCGATTGCGACTATTATCAGTCGATATCAGGCTTCTGAAGAAGCAAGCAAGTTACTGGAACCCACATTAACCCCACGGCAGGCGGTATCGGCTTTACTAAAAGCTGACCTTGAGCGAGATGCAATTCAACTCGTTGCGCATGGCTTAGCGGTAATGAATGCGATCCGATGGGGGCTTCAAGTCGTGAAGGCCTCTGGGGGGAAAGCAGATGATGAACTCAAGGTATTGAGCTGTGTTGAGAGTTGGTTGCAATCACCTAGTGAAACTTTGCGTATTCGTGCACAACAGCTCGCTGAGCGGGTGGGGTTAGACAACGCGTTTGGTTGGTTAGCTTACTCTGTCTTTTGGTCGGGAACAGGTTCAATAGTTGCGCCTGAGTTACCTGTGGTACTACCACCCGAAAATATGGTTGGCCATGCTATCAATGCTGCAATATTATTATCTATGATTGATTAATAATCTTGGAGCGCACATGCCCTTTGCCACCACTCATATCCTTAATACATGGCGTAATGACACGAGTATTAGGCTGACACCAAGAGGGAAATTGTTGCGTAAAGTTGATAGTAAAGTCGCAGCCTATCGAGAATCTGCGACCCCAGCCAACTTTAGAGAACTAAAAAGTGCCTACTTTCTATGGCAGGTTAGTAAAGAAGAGAAATATTTAAAACAGGATGGCTGGCGTTCTAGTTTACGTAACTCGGCTGATAATAACTTCCCTGTTGAGCGTTTGCATAACTTCCTTTTCCCGAAGGAAGAAGACCAAGATATCGATGACTTTTCACTGTTGCTTGCCAAAGAGGCCAAGCGAGACTGTGTCAGGATCTTGTATGGCAGCCGTGCAAAGTTTCTGTATAAAGATGACTTAAAAGACATGGTCAAGCAGGCAAAGAAAGACATCACACAGTCAAAGCGCGAAAAGCAAGAGAAAGACCGCCAAGTACAGTCAAATTATAATGAAGAGCAACGACGAGAATCCTCTGAAATTCATAGAATTGCTAACTCAATCGTCAGCCAAGTTAAAAGTGGGAATGTCATGGCAACGGCAGTTAAGCAGGGCTACCACTGGGTAAAGGAAATTGCGCAAACCGTGATCGACTTTTTGAAAGGCATAGCGCAAGACTTTATGTTATTCGTCAAAGAATGCTGGGTGAGCATTCGTGAGCTGTTGATCAGTTTAGTCGCCGAAATTTGTATCGCTTTGGTGCCTGGGATCAATGCCATTGTATCTGCCGCGAAGTCGGTGAAAGACTACACTGAAGCGGTGAAAATGGCTGCCAAAGCTTGTTCTCAGCGTTTTAAAGATAGTAAAACGATGATGCTGGCGAATAAAACTTATCAATTAAGAACCGCATTAACGACGTTTGCTAACAATCAGTTTTTATTGGCGATGGCCGAAGCGGGTAAACAATTGGTCAAAGCAATTGATAACAGTTTTTCCGTCATTTCCGGGATCACATTGCCCGGAAATGTAACGAAAGTGCTGACGCTCACGGCTTTTTACGTGCAGAAAATCGCAGTACTGGCAAAAGAGTATTACTACACGCGTAAAATTAATCGATATTTATTACAAATCAACAAATATCATCCATATTTGGATGATAACCTCCTTAAAGACCCATTAGTTGCTGCGTACCTTATTGTTAATGCAACCGACTCCACATTGTTTGCAACGGTTAGAGACAACACTGATATGGCTGTTTGGCTAGACTATTGTAACGAGCATTTGTCTGAATTTGAGTCACTCAAAGAGCGAGCGCAGGAATACATAGAGTCACGCAAAATTCGACTTAAAGATTTAAAAACAAAGGCAAGCGAAGTAGGTCCAGCGCCTTTTCTGCAACAAGTACAAAATTTTGATAAATCGCTACTCAGTAAAGTCGAATTATCAAAACCTAAATCTGTATTGGACGAGGTTAGAGGGTTCGATAAGTCTAGCTTGAAGCCAACGGTAACCGTGGAAAAACGGGGGCATGGACTACTTGATGATATCGAGCTTTTTAATAACAAAAAGTTGAACTCGGTGACGACGCTAGAAAAGCGTGGTTTGGGGTTACTCGATGAAGTGACGCGTTTTAACCCGTCACAATTGGCACCAAGTAAAACGCAGGTAAAGCGTGGGGTCAGTGTGCTTGATCAGGTTGAGCTGTTTAATAACAAGTCATTGAGTAGTGCTAACACGGTTGTAAAACAGGGCGTCAGCGTGTTGGACCAAGTTGAGTTATTCAATAAAAAAGTACTGAAGCAACAAAGTACAAACAAGCTGGACTACTTATCGCAATTAAAGAAATTGGAGATGGAATTGCAGACGCTGGACTACAAGATGTTAGCGCACACTTTGCTAGGTAAAGGGTCGTTGTCTAGTGACTTGAATAGTATAGAAAGTACGCCTGTTAACATTGCGCAGTGGAAAAAACTTACGTGGGTAAAGTTTGGTCGTCGTCATGAAATAACCAAAGCGATAGATAGTGGAATTGGTAAATATTACCAATTCTTTTGCCAGCGCAAACATGCTTTTACAAGGCCCAGTAAGTGTGAACAGATCCCAAAATGCTTAGCGTTAATTGCAAGTAGAATAGAAATTTTGCAGCGGGATGTGCTTTATCCGACGCAAAAGTGGTTGTCACAGCTGGACTCGACACACCGGACGAGTCCACGTCGTCCTGCGATGACTAAGCTGAATGCCTCGAGCCAATCTGAGAGAAATGCGCTGCAGGCACTAGCGATGTCGTTAGAAAAAATAAACAGACGATATAGCGTGTTAGCAGGGCACAAAGCATAGGGTCTGCGGCAGTGAGTAAAATAGTTTTTTGAGGTTTATAGCCCATTTGGGGTTATCGCTTCGTGCTCAAATCAAGTTGATATTGTAACTGTAATGGATCATTACTAAGGATATAGCGTTGAAAAGCGGAATAGAAAATGCGGAGCTATTAGCTGGGATCCCTGAAGCCCATTCAGCGGTGTTTGCGCGTGTAGCAAAAGAGACTAACTGTGTTATTTCTTCTCGCGCGGTTGGTATTTATGCAACCCAGCTAATCACACAAGGCTACGCCACAAAAGGCTATCATGTTAAGGCTAAATCATGTGATTGGGGACCAATGGCTGGTTTTGTCTTAGCAGATCCTGCCCTTGGAAAAAAGGGCACTGGGGGTAAGGCGAGAGGCTGGCAAGAAGGGAAGGTAGCCGAAGCAATTAATAAATATGGCGCAATGTCTATTCCGCTTTATATTACGGATGCTCGTCGACAGGCGATGGCAGGGCTAATGCAGCGAGCCAGTAAAGGCTACGCACAAGAAACCGTGAATGACCATATCATCAAAGTGACTGCAGCTGCTAAAGACGGGCAGCGACATGCTTTTTTATTGATTAAGGTAAGCCAAATTCAGCCAGCGTCTCGTGCCTACGGACCAGAACAGAGCGACTGGGCAGTTTGCTATGATGCGAGTAATACCCTTGCTGCAGCCTGTCCGGATCCCCGTAAACATACTATCACGCTGCAATCTGGACATACCTATGTACAACTTTGTGGACTAACAAACCCGCTAGGTTATGGTGCCAAAGCACCATCAAATTACAAAGGCGTGCAAACAGGTGATTACGACTTGTGGGGAGTATTTCCGAAGGACAAGTTTTTCGGTGAAGAAGAAAGAGCGGTCGTGCGAGCAGCCACCAATGGTAAAAAGGATGGCTTTTGGCAACGAGACGTGGATGGCAGTGATAAGTTTATTCGCACATTTGATGAATATAGCCGCCAAGAAGGTCCTCACACTGGTAATCTTTCTCTATTGATCGAAGAAATAGCGGTACGCGTCAACACTGGCTGTATGAATGAAGGCAGTGGTGGGTGGATGGTTCACCACAGTGATGAAGCTGGTCGACCTATGGTTGATGAGCTGGATTATGAGGCCGTGGTGTATTTTCCCGATTCTCGTATTTGGATTATGGAAAGCGAGCAGGATGTGATAACGCTACGAGCACAATTAGTACAAATGGACTATGTGCCGCTATTTAATCCAATTTGGAATTTTAAACTTGGCTTCCAATGGATGAAAATATTAACTGAATGGCTGCAGCGACATGGCTCGACGAAAGGCTTCCCATTGAAAGACTATCAAGGCTTGTCATTGAAAATCTAATTGAACATGCCTTTCACTTGAAAGGCATTCGCTTGTTGAAGCTACGTTTACGCGGCGTCTGTTAGCCAATTAGTACGGTTGGCATTCCCAGCACAATATTGCCACCATGGCTGGTGGTATCACCCATTCTCGCCGCTGGTCTGCCACTAATAAGCACACTGGTGCTGCCTTTTACTATGGTATCTGGTGGACCAACACAGACAGCGATATCGCCAACAACAGAAGCAGGCATATTTCCAATTAGCACGTTAGGCACCGAGGGGCCTGATATTGGTCCACCTACATGTGGCACGGTGCCTGTTACCATAGAGCAGACATGCATATCTGAAATCCGTGCAGCTGGTAATCCGGGCATGGCATTCTCCTTTTATTGTTGTACTCCATCTCAGTATATCGCCTTTATGAAAATTCCCAATACTCAGAAAGGGTGTAATTTCTGTCAGAAGTTGCATTACGTTCCCAAACTGTTTACACTTGCCGCGATTCTAACCATTCATTCACTGTAGAGGAGAGAAAAACATGACACATACAATTTTATCCTTTGCAGGTCTTTCTCTGTAATTCGCGAGCGCGAATAAATATTTCCTAGCTTGCGAAAGCTGTATTTAGCGATTTTGTGTTGCCTATGCAACCTAACATTTGATTGCTATAACTAAGCCACTCTAGACCTGCCAATACACAATTATTTTTAAACCTCATTGAAAGGTATTGGTAACTATGGGCAGATCCGTCCAACAAATTTCTGATCGCGTGTGTCTATTTGCATCTCAAGACACTTGGATTGAAGGCGCTGCGATCCAACAACTTACAAAAACAGCTGAACTAGCCAGTATGCATCGTGTTGCAGGTATGCCTGACTTGCACCCGGGACGTGGTTATCCAATCGGCGCGGCATTTTTTAGCCTAGACCGGCTGTATCCCGCGTTAGTCGGAAACGATATTGGCTGTGGCATGGCGCTGTGGCAAACCACCACAAAGGTTGCCAAAGTTAATGTCGATAAGTTTGCTAAACGGCTAGAAGACATCGAGCAGCCGCTCGATGCAAGTTGGCAAGAGACTGTTCAAGCTGAAATGACACATCGTGATATTTCAGCTGGATTATTTGAAAGTGCACTGGGTACGATTGGCGGCGGTAATCACTTCGCCGAGTTTCAAGCGGTGGAACGTGTTTACAATGAAGCCGCGTTTACTGCGCTTGGCCTTGATAAAAAGTATTTACAGCTGCTGGTTCACTCAGGCTCGCGTGGGCTTGGGCAAGCCATTTTAGTCGACCATATTGCGCGTTTTAATCATGATGGCTTAGTGGCTGAAGCGGGCTCGGAGAGTGAAAGCGCACGCTATTTGGCACGCCATGATGAAGCGGTGCGCTGGGCTGAGTTAAACCGCTTTTTGATTGCAAAAAGATTTCTCGCAGCCATTCGTAGCGATGGTGAATGTACGCTAGATGTTAATCACAACCTCGTGTGCCCAAAAGTTATTGATGGCCGCGCTGGTTGGCTGCACCGTAAAGGTGCGACCCCAAGTGACAAAGGTGCTGTCGTGATCCCCGGCTCACGAGGTGACTATAGCTATTTGGTTCAGCCTGTAAACAATGCGCCTGCGTTAACGGCCTGTTTATATTCTTTGGCTCATGGTGCTGGTCGAAAGTGGAAGCGAGGTGACTGCCAAAGCCGCTTGAGTCACAAATATAAACGCGAAGATCTTTATCGCACAGCATTGGGGAGTCGTGTGATCTGTGGCAATAAGGAGTTGCTTTACGATGAAGCGCCGCAAGCTTATAAAAAGTGTGAAACCATTGTTAGTGATTTGGTTGACGCTGGATTGATAGAAGTGGTTGCAATATTGCGTCCGGTGCTGACATTTAAAACCAACGGGAGCTGTTCATCATGATCTTGTTGCAACTTTCAGCCGGTCAAGGCCCAGCAGAGTGCGGGAAAGCCGTTGCATTGGCGCTCAACTTAGTCAATAAACAAGCCAAAGCAATAGGCGCAGAATGTACCGTGTTAGCGCAAGAAATGCATGCACACAAAGGCTGCATGAAATCCGTATTGCTACAGCTTTCGAGGGACGCAAAAGCGCTTGCCGAGTATTGGCATGGCCCGCAGTTGTGGGTGTGTCAGAGCCCATTTCGTGCCAAACATAAACGGAAAAATTGGTTCTTTAGCGGCAGCATGGCCGAGATAGATGAAGTCGCAATGGCATCCGATATTCGCTATCAAACTTGTCGCGCCTCAGGTGCTGGTGGGCAGCATGTTAATACCACAGACTCAGCGGTACGAGCGACGCATATTGCATCAGGATTGAGTGTGCGAGTGGAGAGTGAACGTAGTCAGCATGCCAATAAGCGCGTTGCAAAGGCGTTATTACTACAGAAATTGGCCGCGCAGGCAGATGCTGAGGAAATGGCTCGTGATAAAGCAAGGTGGCAGCAGCATCAGGCGCTACAACGCGGTAATCCTAAAAATACTTTTAAAGGAAACCAGTTCAGTCCAAGGGTGCCGTTTAATATAGGAGCTCTGCATGACAACTAATGTGTTATTCATCTGTAGTCGCAACCAATGGCGCAGTCCAACCGCTGAGCGTATCTGGAAAAATCATCCGGGTATTAGCGTGAGATCGGCAGGCACAAGCCCAAGAGCACGTCGCAGTGTAAAGGTGAGTGATATTGAGTGGGCCGATATTATTTTAGTCATGGAAGAAAAACATAAATCGCGGCTGCGTGCACAATACGCCAATCTATTGCGCTATAAAAATGTTCAAGTATTGGATATTCCTGACGAATATCAATTTATGGATGACGAGCTAGTGACGCTACTACAAGACAGCGTCGCGAGTATCTTAGTGATTTAGCTCTGCCCATTTCGGGTGTTAATAAGATTGTAAGGAAGAGGATAGAGCAATGTAATTCCATCGGGAACAAGCAATTGAGAACACAATAAGTCGTTTTGTCGCTATTAAAAGGCTGGCAGCGTGGGTAAAGCTTGAACCCCATGCCTGACAGCCTGAGCAGCTATGAGCTAATGGTGCTTTTAAATAGTGCATTAAGCTCGCGGTAATTGGCTTTCATCTGTTTTTCTTTGGCTCGGTAATCCGCAAGGCGGTTGAGTTCAGACTCGATAAATTGGTTTATTACAGGCACAGTTGGAATGACTTGTTTCTCTAAGCTTACTTTTTTCTGTTCAAGTAGGTCTGCAATTGCATCATTTAGCGCCATATTATCTGCAATTAGTTGGCGTAATGTCTCAAATTCTATAGGTGCTGGTGTGGCATATTTTTCTAGCCACATAATGGCTAACAAAGGCCTAAGAACATAAAAGTACTTTTTTAGCGGTACGGTCTCTCTCTTTAAGTATTCGCGATAGTTACCTTGCGCCATATGTAAATAGTGATAAATACCGCTATTTGGAGACATAATTTGAGGCATTAACTGTTTTGCTTTTGCCGAGAATACGCCATCATCCACATAAACGATAGGTGATTGTAACCACTCAATAAAAGCAGGGTTTGACTTTCTAAAAAGCTTTAATGCCTTTCTTACATCCCAGCCATTAATATCAATCTCATCAACAATAGGGTATTCAATGACATCACGTTTTTCTTCGACATCAAGGGTGAGATACCACTCTTTTGGATGCGTATAAATAAACCGCACGTCGTAATCACTATTTGGGCTGGCAAAACCCCAGGCGCGGCTGCCTGATTCAATGGCATACAATACCTTTACACCATGCTCTTGTTCTGCGGCACGGATCCGTTTAAGTATTTCTGCTTTGATATCGGCTGCTATTGGTTCTAGTTCACTGTTATTTGTCATCATTAATCTCCTACCACGCTAATATCCCATTGTGTTTCTGTGCGCTGAGTTACTGCAAATTTAACGTCCATAAACAACTGAATTACATCAATATTGGTTAGCGTGTGCAAGCTTGGTTTGGTGGTGGTGAACTGGCCGCTGTACGCTAAAGCCATAGGTAGCAATAACTGATCTGCTAAGTATTCTTCCACCGCGGCTTCTGATTTTAAAAATTGCTTTACTTCGGCTGCGCAACGTTTGGCAACGCGTTCGGCTGATACGCCATATTCGCCTTGCTGCTCAAACAAGCTGGTGTGCGAGCCTTGGTTGATCATCAGCTGTAGCGAGTTGCCCGGTCCCGGTGTGACTGCGCTTGCGACGGTTGTTTTTGCGCCAAACCAATTGAGCTCCTTTTTTGCTTTAGTCACTTCTCGCTCGCCAATATGTTCAGGTAACTTACTTACTAAAGCGGTGATTGCACATTGTTCAGCGGTAATCTGGCTGCTACTCGCCGAGAGTTCTGGAAGCGCGTTGAGTGCCTTGGTTGGGTGTATCGTCAATGTCCATTTTCCTCCACCTGCTGGATAAAACCCAAGCTTTTCAGTCTCAATTTGGCAATCAATACCCATCTTTTTTAAGATTGGTAAATAAGAGCGCGTTAAAAAGCATAAAGAAGGAGACATGCCGTTGTGCGTCCCGCCTTCAAAGATGACATGAGACTGCTCAGAAGCCATTGCCAATACGGGTAAAATGGTCTGGCAAACCAATACGGTGCTACCAGCCGTACCTATGACAAAGCGATAGTTCCCTGCTTTTATTTTACCAGGGGTGAAGCGAATGCGCGCAGAGCCAAGCGCTGCCCCTTCTATTTTTGCATTACAGACCTGCTGTGCGGCCAGTACACAAGTAAGGTGCTGGCGTAGTAAGCCGGGTTTATTGCGATTGGCTCTAATGTTTATCAGCTCAATTGGCTGATCGGTTAAAATCGATAGGTTAAGGCGGTGCGTAAGACTTGTCCGCCTCCTTCTCCTTGTGCGCCATCTATAACTAAATATGACATGTTCTATACTTATCCTTTTACGCACACAATTTGTTTCAGTGTGTGTACTACTTCTACTAAATCTTGTTGTGCCGCCATGACCCTTTCAATGTCTTTATACGCATGAGGGATTTCGTCAATAACGGCTTCATCTTTGCGGCATTCTACCCCTGCAGTTGCAGCGATTTGATCTTTCACGTTAAATACTTTTTTGGCTTTAGTGCGCGACATGATGCGCCCTGCGCCATGGCTACAACTATTAAAGCTGTCGGGGTTGCCAAGTCCTCTTACAATAAATGAACGTGCGCCCATGCTGCCTGGAATGATCCCCATTTCGCCTTTTTGTGCACGTACTGCGCCTTTGCGCGTGACGTAGCAGTCTTTACCAAAATGGTGCTCGCGAGAGATATAATTATGGTGGCAGTTCACGGCCATTTCTGCGGTTGTAAATGGCGTTGAGATCTGCGACCTTAAAGCTTTTATCGCGTTAAACATCATGATTTCACGATTTTTAGCGGCAAAGTCCTGCGCCCACTCAACCGCTTCAACGTAATCATCAAAGTAGTCACTTCCTTCTTTTAGATAGGCTAAGTCCATATCTGGAAGGTGAATTTGATGACGTTGCATTTCCTGCTTAGCCAGCTCTATAAAGTAGGTGCCAATTCGATTACCAACGCCTCGGCTGCCTGAGTGCAGCATAATCCACACCGCGTTATTCTCATCCAAGCAAAGCTCAAGAAAGTGGTTGCCTGTTCCCATTGTACCAAGATGGTTCACATGATTACTTTTTTTGATAGCGGGATGCTTGGCGCAAATTTTCTCAAATCTTAATACTAGCTTTTGCCATTCAGAGACGACAATATCTGGGATGTTATGCCAAGCTCCTCGATCACGCTTTCCTCGTTTTCCACCGGTACGACCATGTGGTACAGCCGCTTCAAATGCATGGCGAATACCAGCCAAATTATCTGGTAGCTGTTTGGCTGTGAGTGATGTCTTGGTGGCAACCATGCCGCAGCCAATATCCACACCTACCGCTGCGGGGATCACTGCATCTACCGAGGGGATCACACTACCAATTGTTGCGCCTTTGCCCATATGCACATCAGGCATTACCGCAATATGCGAATGGATTAACGGCAAGCTGGCAATATTATTAAGCTGTTGCTGCGCCTCTATTTCAAAAGGTACGCCTTGCGTCCATGCCTTAATGGGCGCGCTTCCATCATTGTGGATAGTATTGTAGTTACTACACATATTTGCTCCTTATGCTGTCGTTATTTTTATCGTTAGACAATTTTGACCGTGTTATTCATCAAACCTTCTAAGCCCCCGTAGACGGTTAGGTTTTCGATTTTGTCTGCAACCTTTTCTAATGCTTCAAGCTCCTTCAAACGCAGTAATGTTGGGTTGTTTTCCATCACTTTTGCGGTGTTATGCAGGCTCCGTGTCGCTGCAGTTTCTTCTCGCCTTTTAATGACATTGGCTTCAGCTGCTTTCTGCGCTTCCACCACTTGATTTAAAATGGCTTTAATTTCTCCAGGCAGAATAATGTCTTTCACGCCGACGCTTTGTAAAGATACGCCAATGCCTGTCAGTGACGCAGTCACAAGTTCTCTCACGGTTCCATTGATATATAACTTATCCAATAAGATATCATCCAATGATTTGGTTCCTACCGCTTCGCGCAAGGCCAATTGCAGTGTTTTATATATGTACTCGTCGACTTTCTCCACGCTTTGTGCGAGTAGCTCGGCATCTTCAATTTTGATCCCAGCGGTTAAATTTATTCGCAAACTCACGCGGTCTTTACTCAAAATTTCTTGGCCAGATATTTCCAGTAGTTGTGCTCGGGTATCAAACGATTTTAACGTGATGCTGTGGTTAAATTGCCAAAATGCGTGTTGTCCAGGTGCTAAGCGTCTAACAAAGCGGCCATCGACATAGAGTAATCCCACATGTTCTGCGGCCACGCTGACATCGGCAATGGGTTTCATCGCAACGGTACGATCACTTCTAATTAATCTTGAGGCTGTGTTTGCACCCGCTCGGTTGATTAAAAATAGTATGCGTTCATCGAGCTCTATTTGACTATCAATAGCGATCCGCTCAAGCCGTATCTCACCAGCATCTTGCCACAAATACAGGTGCTCACTCGGTGCCACAATGCCGCGTAGCAGATCATCAATGTATAACAGGCCGACTTCATTACTATTTAATTTCCAATGGCTTATGTGTTCCTGAAGTATTGGGTAATTACGGTATAAACGATCCGCATTTGGCTCAGAAAAATACAAGCCGTTAATATCAAAAGTGCGAAACGAAAGGGTATTTTTCACATCCCAAAAAGCATGTTTTCCTGGTATTAACACCTGTGTTAATTGCTGCTCTTTGAATACAAAAGTTCTTTCGTTCTCTTTGACCGTAATTATTTTTCTTAACATATTAGTTTTCCTTTATGTTTTGTTAGTAAGGGTCGCTGGCTTGAGTGGTAACGGCGCCATGTTTAGTGATTGGAAGTGGCGTCCTGCCTATGCCAATCCGGTGACATGTTGCGGTTATCAGTCAGCGGCCATGACGGCTTACTAACGATATGTATTAACGTATATTTATGAGTTTTTGGGTGGGATTCGAACCCACAACAAGCGAAGTAATGTTCACGGCTCTACCATTGAGCTACCAAGGTTTAAGATGGGATTTGAACCCATGACCGACGAAATCGTGTTTCGTTGCTCTACCAGACTGAGCTACTTAAATAATTGTGTGGTTGGGCATACGCAGTCACAGTGTTCAGCGCACCGGAGTGAGGATTGAGTCACTTCCACATAACCAGACACCCTATAGTTATCAAGCTATGTGCCAATAACGAAGATTAATTAAAAATAAATTTATAAGATTTTGAATTTGCTGATTTATTTTCTATTTTGGTGATGATTTATGAAATGGGTGGAGATTTGAAAAGTATCTAAATATAATTATTAAGATATATAGTTTATCTATATGGATATAATTTTGAAAAAGACAGTAGCAGTAAGTTTGATTGGTACTCAGCTCGATTTTGTTGGTAAGCGAGTGGATAGGTGGGCGCGTTGGCGGCCCAATGTAAGCCTATGTAGCCAACCTGATCTGGTCATTGATGAATTGCATTTGTTACACGACAATCACAGTACACGGCTGGCCAACAATGTGGCCGTTGATATTGAAAGTGTGTCGCCAGAGTCGACAGTCACATTGCACAACCTCAACTTCAGTAACCCATGGGACTTTGAGGAGGTGTACGCCAAACTTTTTGACTGGTGCCAAGCTCAAGCATTCGATACTGACAACTGTGAGTACCTGTTTCATATCACCACTGGTACTCATGTGGTACAGATTTGTAGCTTTTTATTGACTGAGAGCCGTCATTTTCCTGGCCGCTTGGCGCAAACCTCTCCTGACAACAGCAATAAAAACAAATCTGTTGGGCAAGTTCAAATAATCGATTTAGACCTATCCAAATACGACCAGCTAGCTACTCGATTCGACAGTGAGCACCTCGAGGGTAAAGCATTTTTAAAAGGTGGGATCCAAACTAACAATGAGGCGTTCAACCAACTGATCACCCAAGTTGAAAAGGTGGCAATACGCGCTAAAGATCCCATGCTGTTAACTGGGCCCACTGGTGCGGGGAAAAGCCAGTTGGCAACACGTATTTTTCAACTAAAGAAAAAACGGGCAATGCTGGCCGGAGAATTTGTTTCGGTGAACTGCGCCACGCTCAAGGGCGAAAATGCCATGGCTGCATTGTTTGGTCATACTAAGGGGGCATTTACAGGGGCACAACAAGCGCGAGACGGGTATTTACGCACCGCGAACCAAGGCGTGTTGTTTTTAGATGAAATCGGTGAGCTAGGTCTTGAAGAGCAGGCCATGCTATTGCATGCAATAGAAAATAAGTCGTTTCATCCGGTCGGTAGCGATCAACCCGTAACCAGTGACTTTCAGTTAATCGCAGGAACCAATCGCGACTTGTTTAAAGAGGTCTGCAAAGGCCGATTTCGAGAAGACCTGCTCGCACGGATCAACCTATGGACGTATCGATTACCAGCGCTAAGAGACCGAAGGGAAGATATTCCGGCTAATATAGATTACGAGATAGATTTGTACGCGCAAAAAATGGGTGAAAGGGTGCGCTTTAATAAAGAAGCAAAAACGTTATTTGAACGTTTTGCCCAGTCGGAGCGAGCCTTGTGGTCGGGTAACTTTCGTGATTTAAGTTCAGCTATCACGCGTTTGTGCACTTTGGCGGATTCTTCTCGGATAGCGGTTAGCGATGTACAGGAAGAAATTCAACGACTTGAGCAAAACTGGTATGCAGGAGAGCAAGTTTCGGGAGATAAAATCCTAGATAAGTATTTATCCAAAGCACAGCTTGCCGAGTTGGATACGTTTGATATAAACCAGTTAAATTATGTGCTTACTATCTGTGCTCGCCACGCCAGTATGGCGGCTGCAGGCAGAGAGTTGTTTAACGTGAGCCGCACCAAAAAGTCACAGGTGAATGACTCCACAAGACTGCAAAAATATCTCGCTAAATTTGGTTTAAGTTGGCGTCAAATACATAGTTAACGCTGAGCGCTTCTATCATTGCTTGTGAAGAAGCGCTTAACTTCTTAAAAGTGCAAATTAAAGTGGTTTGATGGCGATAATATCCACCGCTTTTGCCAACCATCCTTGATACAGTGTAAATACCTGTTTGGTGTAAGCTTGCTGATGATGAAAATCGAACGCGGCTTGATCGACGAAGCGCTCAACTAAGGTAAGCTGGGTGCGGTTTTCATTTTCATAAAGTTCAAAGCGTAAACATCCTACTTCTGCTCGAGTGGCTGGCAAGATCTCTTGGATTGCGTTAATACAATCTTGATAGTGCTCGGTTTTAGGTGTGATATGGGCGATAAAGTTGACGTTATAGTGGTTGTTGGCCATGGTATTTCTCCATAATGCGTTTAGTAATGGTGGTAACTGGGGCTGATAAAACATAGGCGGCGATGAATGAGGCCGGCCAAGCATTGGCAAAGGCATGTGCCCATCGCGTGGTAAAGTCCGCCATTAATCCCAAATTGATGTACGTGACCCATCCAGACACCATAAACGATAGGCACAATGACAGCAGTAATGTAAAAATGAGTTTTTGCATGTTTCCTCCTTTGGCTGTTGGTATGATTGTAGGGAGTTGCCAGCCGATCAGAATGGCAAAAATGGAAAGCTAAGATTGCGGAGATAACTATGCTAGATGACTTAAGACTCTTTGTTGAGGTAAGCCGCCGAGGAAGCTTTGCCAAGGCGGCAGAAGACCTTGGCATAGGCGCGCCGACGCTATCTAAACGGATGTTAGCGCTAGAAGACAAGCTTGGTTATCCGCTATTACTGCGTAGCGCCAGAGGACTTACATTAACGAATCATGGTCAAGCTGTAGTCGATGAGATGGCTGATCCGCTGCTTGCGCTGCATGCAAAAAGTGAAACGCTTTCGACACTAGAAGCTAAGACGTTCCACCTGCTATGCCCGCAAAACCTAATAATTGATCCATTATACGATGCACTGCAATCGTTTCAGTCGCAACATCCTGATATTCAATTACATGTTGAACCTGCCAACAGTGTGGCCTTGTTAAGCCAAAAACGCTTTGATTTAGCGATCCGTGTTGGCGAGCTGGAGGATTCTAGCGTCTATCAAAAACGGCTGGGGAAAATCGCGGTAAGAGCGGTGGTCGCCACGGAAATTGCGACTACACAAACCCTATTTTTGCCCTTTAAAGCATCGCAACTGCCTGCAACCGATGAGTGGCGAGCACTGCTGGCGCAGTTTAGTCACGTCTCTTATGTGGGTGATATTACCTTAGTGCGTAAATTGGTAGGCTCGGCTAACGGTGCTGGCGTCTTGCCGATGACAGAAATTGCAGCGTTGGCAGCGCAATCTCAAACCACATTTAGCTATATCGGTGACTGCCAATTTATTCGCAGCATCTACGCACTTTGGCCAAATCAACGAACTCCACCGACTTACACCAGAGATCTTATTGAGTTACTGCAAATGCGGTGTCAGGAGCTTGATTATCTGCAAGGGGCAGTGATAACTCTATAATGAACACCGTACAATCGCATCTTATCCTAAGCTCAGATTGCGCTCAAAATGCACGATATCGACATCAGGCTTTAGCTTATAGAGCTGCGCTAAACGTCCGCCTGACTTGACCTTTTCATCTAGTGCTTCAAACATGTTTGAGGCTTCGATACGTCTTACTAAGCTCTTGCGCTGAATGGGTTTGGCGATAATGGCCTCGATGGCGGTTTTGAGTTGTCCAATGGTAAATTGATCAGGCAAACAATAAACCGGGATCATGGAATATAACGCCTTTTGCTGCAGCCGTGCCTTGGCCTTTTCAATAATGTGTTTATGATCAAAAGCCACGGCGAGATCTGGGATCTCGCTAAGATCTACCCATCTCACATCATCTACTGAGTCAATTTGCGTTGCCACTTGCTGAGGTGAAATCAAGGCGTAATAAACCAAGGTGACACTAAAGCCTCGCGGATCACGGTTGATCCCAGAAAAAGCCTGAAGTTGCTCTAGGTATTGTGGGGCAACACTGGTTTTCTCTTTGATCTTACGCAACGCGCTCATATCCGTGTTGTCGTCCAGCTCAACATCAACAAACCCCCCAGGTAATCCCCAGCGGCCTTTAAAGGGAGCGTTAGCGCGTTTTACCAGCAGCACTTTTAAGCTGTCCTGCAAAATTGTAAATAACACGCTGTCTACCGTGAACAGTGGGTTTTGGTATTGGGTTAAATCGTAATCAGGGCTCATGAGATTTTTAGTTTGTGTCTTTTAGACACAATAAACAATTGTAGTCAGTATGGCAAATATACTGAATATCCCTATGTTAAAAATAAACACTAAATGTCTTTTAGACATAAAGATGTTGATTGATCAAAAAATGTTTGATACCTTATTTGTGTCTTAGGGACATTATTAAGGAAAGGTTATGAAAGTCACGAGTTATGAATTCTCTGGAAACAAAAAAGATGTTCAATATGAAGCATTTACCTTCTCAGGCGGGGAAGAGCATATTCGTTTCAAAGCATTTGATTTCCGTGATTGCGAAAAAGTGCAAATCACAGCCAGAGTGACCAATTCTTCTCATATCATGCGTTTACTGATGGCGGTGGATGCATTGAAGCGACTTTGTTTGGCGCGGACGCCAATAGAATTAGTGTTACCCTATTTCCCCTATGCGCGCCAAGACAGAGTATGCGTGACGGGCGAAGCGCTAGGTGCAAAAGTGATGGCGTCACTTATCAATCAACTGGCGCTAGACAAAGTCACCGTGTGGGATGCACATAGCGACGTTGTACCTGCACTCCTTGAGCGAGTGGAAAATGTTGAGCAAACGACATTGATATCTCAGTGTCCGGCTTTACAGCGACAGTTGCAGTGCGGTGCACTCAGTTTAGTTTCACCAGATGCTGGAGCGAGTAAAAAAACACTGAAAATTGCGCAGCATTTTGGTGGTGAGGTTGAGGTTATCCAAGCACAAAAAGTACGAAATCTTAAAACGGGTGAAATTGTACAAACGCAGGTACTTGGTGAGGTAAAGGGTAAAGATTTACTGATCGTTGATGATATTTGCGATGGTGGTAGAACCTTCACCGAACTTGCTAAGGTACTAAAAGCACAAGGCGCTAACTCAATTGCGCTTTACGTAACACACGGTATTTTCTCTCAAGGATTAGGCGTTTTTAGTGGACTGATCGATACCGTTTATACGACTAATTCGTGCCGTGATAAAGGCGACTTGGTTGAACACCACGATGTGCAATTTAACATGATTGAATTATAAGGAATATTGTCATGACAATTACCGCAGCAAGTATGCAAAAAGACGTGTATAAAGAATTTCACAGCCGCGCCTATCATCCTGAAGTGACAGAGGTTTATGCAAACTTTACCTCGCGCAGCGGTAAATTAAGTAATGTTGCAAATAACGATAAAGTGGCTTTTGTGGGGCTGCAGTATTTTATCAAAAGTTACTTACAAGAAGAGTGGCAAGACTTTTTCGCAGCCGACAAGCACACCGCTGTGGCAAATCATAGACGGATCATGACAGCAATGTTGGGCTACCCGGTGGATGTAGGTTATCTCGAGGCGCTACACGACTTAGGCTATTTACCGCTGAGGATTAAAGCGCTGCCAGAAGGGACTTTAGTACCGTATCAGGTGCCGCCCATCACTGTGGTCAATACCAAGCCTGGATTTGAATGGCTAACCAATATGATTGAGACTGTCTTAAGCTGCGAAAACTGGCCAATCCAAACGAGCGCTACCACCTCAGTTGCATATTTAAAAGTGTTCCGAGAATTTGCTCAAAAAACCGGTTTACCTCAGGAGATCGTGCCGTTTCAGGGTCATGATTTTAGTTTTCGCGGCATGTTTGGTAAGTACGCTGCGGCGATGAGTGGTTTTGGTCACCTTGCGTCTGGCCTTGTGGGGACGGATACTATTCCTGCGGTACTATTTGCTGAAAAGTACTATGGCGCAGATGTCGACAAGGAGCTGGTCGGCTGCTCAGTAGACGCAACCGAGCACTCTGTAACCTGTTCTTGGATCCAAGAAGGTGAAATCGAGTTTTTCCAATATTTGATGCGTGAGCAGTCACCGACCGGGATCCTCAGTGTGGTCTCTGATACTTGGGATTTTTGGAAGCTAGTCACCGAGTATTTACCAGAATTAAAAGCAGAGATCATGGCGCGTGATGGCACTGTGGTGATCCGTCCAGACTCCGGAGATCCGGTGAAAATCCTAACTGGGTATTGTGTCTCACCAGTATCAGAATATAGCGAGTTGGTTGACTCTCAGCAGCAAGCGCAAGAAATGGCAATGACAGATGGCTTTGAAGCGTATCGTTGGCAGGGAAATTACTATGCAGTTGAGCCTCACTCAAGGCAGCTGCAGGAGTGTGAAGTAAAAGGACTGATAGAATGTCTCTGGGATACCTTTGGTGGCACTGTGACCGATAAGGGCTTTAAATTGCTAGACGAGCATATTGGCGCAATATATGGCGATGCAATTACCCTTGAACGTCAGCGTCAAATTCTACAGCGACTGATGGATAAAGGATTTGCGTCCAAAGTGGTGCTCGGCATTGGCTCATATAGCTACCAATATGTCACTCGCGATACCCATGGCTCTGCGGTAAAAGCAACTAGTGTGGTTAAAAATAACCAGCGTGTGGCAATTTTTAAAGAGCCAAAAACCGACAGCAAAAAGCGCTCAGCAAAGGGACTGCTCAAAGTAGAACGCGTAAATGGTGAGTTGATCTGCAAGGACAATGTGACCGAGGAAGAAGAAAAGCAGGGTTTGTTAGAAGTGGTGTTTGAAGATGGACAGCTATTAAAAGAAACCACCTTGAGTGAGATCAGAGCTTTGATCAGCGCGCAAATTAGTTAGATTCCATTGTTGCTCTCATCGTCTTTTGGTCGCGATAGGTTCCAGCCATCGCGACTTTTGTGCTTCACAATTGTACATCTAATAATTACAATCAGTACAAAAAGTACTTTCCCATGTCTGACCAATATACTGTTTTATATGTAGAAGATGACTCTAGCAGTGCCGAGATTTTAAGTTTATATCTGGCACAAGCGAATATGCAGGTTGTCCATTTCGATAACGCCCCTGATGCTCATCGAGCCTTACAAAACCTCACATTTGAGCTTGCGATTTTGGATGTTATGCTCCCAGGAGGCGATGGCCGTGAGCTACTTAAAGAAGCCGTTATGCGCAACATTCCTACCATTATGGTGACCGCCAAAGTGTCTGAAACCGACCGCCTTGAGGGGTTTGAATTTGGTGCGGACGACTATGTGTGTAAGCCTTATAGCCCGAGAGAGGTCATCTCCCGAGCAAAAGCGCTATGTAAGCGCAGCTACCGAGGACAGCAAAGTGCCGCTTTGCTATTTGATGGCTTGAGCATTAACTTAGAGAGCAAATCCGTCACTGTGGCAAAGCATACTCCTGCGTTGACGGCGGTAGAGTTTGAGTTACTACTCACCATGGCCAAACAACCTCATCAAGTATTTAGCCGGGCGCAATTAATTGAACAAGTATGGGGAAGTGATGCGCCTATTACGGATCGGGCAGTCGATACTCACTTAGCAAACCTTCGTAAAAAACTAGGTGACAGTAAGGCTGAGCCCAAGTTTATCGCCACTCGTTACGGGCAAGGCTATCAATTTATCGCGCGTAAGGTGTCTTCATGAAGCTAAAAACCAAGTTTACCTTACTTGTGGCGCTTTGTACCTTTGCGCTACTCGGGAGCTTCTATCAACTATCTAAAAACTCAGCCGAGCGCACCTTTTTAGCGTTCAATAAGCAAAGTGCAGTGATATTAGGGCATACGTTGCTTGATGATGACTTAGTGGAAGCTGCATTGGCTGACAAAACCTTTGTAAACCCAGAAGCGACGTTGACGTTTTTAGCATCGACATTTCCCGAGCAACTGTTTATTTGGCGAGATGCTAACTCAACAGCGGATATAAAGATCCTCAACCCCGATCTCACTATAGATTACGAGCAGGTCAAATCCGGTCATCAATTTTCTATCCATCATTCTGGTGTTGCAGCTTTTGTGGTGCAATTTAATGAAGTGCAACATGAACTGGCGCAGAATGAAGAATTATTTTGGCTCCCCAAGGTACTGCTAAATAGGTCGTTTGAAAAAGAAGCGCTACAGCAAGCTATGCTGGACGATTTTATGCTTACTTTGGTCATTTTATCAATTATTGCTGCGTTACTTGCATGGCTGGGCTCGTGGTACTTTTTGTCGCCACTTAAACAGCTTAAACGTAGCTTTAAGGCGATAGAGTCGGGCGAGTTAGATACCCGCTTAGCGCTTAAGCGCCATGATGAAGTGGGTGAAATCATTAGCAGCTTCAATAATCTTGCGGCTTGGTTACAAGGGTTACACCAGCAATATAAGCAAATGAACTCCGACTTATCTCATGAGCTTAGGACCCCACTTAACGGTATTCGCTCACGCTTAGAAGCGATGGAAGACGGCATCTTGCCGATGGACAAGGCTCAGCTGGCGGTGATCGCCCAAGACCTTCACAACGTCAACCGTATCATCGATGACTTGTGCTTGTTATCGTTAACCGAGTCAAAGCAACTGACTTTGTCACCTGCACAGGTGAATGTTTCTGAGTTGATGAGTGCGCTTTTGGTGCGTTATCAAGCGCAGGCACAGGAGCAAGGTGTGGCGTTGACAGCAGATATTCAAGCGGGCGTAATCGTGACGCTCGATGCAGGAAGAGTTAGGCAGATAGTGGTGAATCTACTCGATAATGCGTTTAAATACGGCGCTGATGGCGGCATTGTAATGCTACACCTACATTATCAAGACAATGAACTGGTTATCACGGTGACTGATCGCGGTCAGGGTATGTCTCCTACTCAATTAACACAAATATTTGAACGCTTTTATCGAGTGCAGGCGTCACGCCATGACACATCTAGTTTAGGGCTCGGCTTACCAATTTGTCGTCAACTTGCTGAGTTGATGGGGGCGACCTTGACTGCCAATAGCACTGAAAATCAAGGAGCGAGCTTCACGCTGAGGTTTTCTCGACTAACTTGATAATTGCTTGACAATTGCTCGGCATAGTTAGCTCAACAAAAACATCAACAGTGTGAGAGCAAGATTATGAGAGCAATTATTTTATCAGTATTAGCATGTACTACCGTTGGCTGTGGCATCACCGCGTCTACCAAACCTGAGTCACTAACCTTACCGATGAAGTATACCGAGAAAGGTCATGCCTATGTAATGACAGCGCTTAATCATCAGATCACGCATCCTATGATTTTAGACAGTGCTGCGAACTTGGGGGTTTTACCCTCTCATTTAAAAGCCGCACTTGCTTTGCCAGAAGATAAAATCAGCACAATGAAAGTGCAAGGAGCCAATGGTAATTCAGAGCTGGAATTGACAAAGATAGAGCACACGAGTGTCGGGCACTTTGCGATTGAATCGCTACCGTATGTATTTCAAGATATGAACCGCTTAGAGGTCGAAGGCGTCTTACCTGGCATTTTGGGGCATGGATATATGTCGCAATATTGTAATGTGTTTGATTTTAAAAATAATGCGTTTAGCTTGTATCAAGAGGCTTGTCCAAGTAGTGTGACACAAGGTCTAGAAAGTGCACGCTTTACAATAGACGACGACTTTATCAAACTCACTGCAAGTTTTAATGGTGAACGGGTGGATGCGTTACTAGATACCGGCGCGCCAACTAATTACATCAACTCACACTTGGCAAATAAGCTATCTTTGACGCTTGGTAAAGAAGATATCGGCCGAGGTCTAAATAATATAGAAAACAAAAAGGTCGCCATAGAATCACTGCGCTTTAGCTTAGGTGGTAAGGAAATCATCAATACTGAAAGCCACTTGTCAGATATGCCAGTATTTGAGGTGCTTGGATACAAAGATGAGCCATTTATCCTACTTGGTTTAAGTAACTTTAACGATGACAAGCTAGTTATCGACTACGCTGAGAACAAAATTTACTTTTGATCCCAATGCTGCTGGCTTGACCCGACCAGTCAGTAGCGAATTATATTTCATACTAATTTAGACAGTTATTGTGTTTACTATAGCGAATAATTATTTGAATGATCATTCAAGTAAGGTTAGTCTAGTACTCAATGAGTAGTTAACCTGAGGTTAGTTAGATCTCAGGTTATACCAATACAAAATGCACCAAAAGGAGCAACTGATGACTGACTTTACAATCCATACCGTAGAATCTGCACCGCAAAAAGGTAAACCATTACTCGAGAAGTCCCAGCAAGCGTTTGGCCGTATTCCAAACCTTCATGGCGTGATGGCTGAGTCGCCTGAGCATCTACATGGTTATCAAGTGTTACACGAAGCATTTTTAAATAGCTCGTTTAATAACGATGAAAAAACTGTGGTATGGCAAGCGATTAATGTAGAACATGAATGTCACTATTGTGTGCCTGCTCACTCCGCTATCGCTAAGTCAATGAAAGTGAGTGATGAATTGGTCAAAGCGCTGCGTGAGCAAGCACCACTGGGCGATGAAAAGCTAGAAGTACTGCGTGCTACAACACTTGAAATGTTACGTGAACGTGGCAAATTGAGTGATGCACAAACTAAAGCGTTTTTTGCCGCAGGTTATACTAAACAAAATCTGCTGGAAATTATCTTAGCGCTAAGTCAAAAAGTGATGAGTAATTACGTGAATCATATCGCGCATACTCCGCTGGATGATGCATTTAAAGCGTTTGTCTAAGTACAAAAAAGCGTCACAAAACGAAGTATCATTCAATTTGTGACGCCTCGGTATATTAATATTTCCAGTTGCTAGCAAAGGATTAGTAATCCACTGCTCAGGTTATTTAAATCGGCTTCAATTTAGTGAGTCTTCGCGCTGCGAAGATGGCTAGTCCAAACACCAAGAGCGTAGCAAAAAGGAGTGACGAAAAGCTTTGGCTTGGCGTTTGTGGCTGATTTTTGTAAAGTGGAAAGTTGAGAATATCCTCTTTCGTTACCGCTTTATCAAAAAACATGAAATCATAAAAGAAATGGCGGATCTGCTGGTGGTAGTGTGCTATTTCTTTAAAATATTCTGTTTGATGATAAGAGCTGGTGTGAGCTAATTGGTTAAGCCCAAATTGCAGCATTAAGGCTGGAGAAAGCCAGCTGAGTTTCTGTAGCTGTTGATGTCTGAGCGCTCTGTTTTGCAAATAACCTTGCCATTGCTCATCAACTGCTATGTCACTTAAATGTTGCTGAGCGAAATACCATTTCCAATCGAATGTATCACCAAGTGGTGAGGTGCTTTGCCATTGTGGTTCATGGCTTAAGAACTCATCAAGCGCAGCTTGTTGATTTTGATCCCATCCATCATTCATTATTAAGCGCTGCTTGAGGCTGATTTCAAGAGGTGTATTCGTTTGGTAGCTGTTTGATAGATAAAGGTGGATCGCGCCTGGAATAAGGATTGCAAAAATAACCCAGCTACTCAGATACGCTAAACTATTTACTACGCTACTTTTCCCCAAACTCATGATCAAACCTGCAAGAGAAAACCAAAATAGCATATAAAGTGTGATTGCGGCACACACCAACCAAAACGTTCCATCAAATGGTAAAGATAGTAGCGCTGCAGCACTGATGAGTAACACTGCGGTCAACAACCAGATCACCGCAAAGCGCAGCCCGAGTTGTTTATAAACTTGAAAGTAGGCGCGAATTGGTAGCGCACTTAATAACCGCCACCTTCCTGCATGTTGCTCATCTGAGATGAGTGTCACGGTGACAATTCCAATCACGATTGGCAGTAAATAGACAAGTACGAAACCTAAATCTAGTCCACCGGTGCGTTGTTGCGACGGATTGACGATTTCGCGGTTAAAAATTTGACCCTGTAGCGCCAATGCCTTGATTTTTGTAGCAACCATTGAATGTTGGCTTTCGCCAACAAATAACGCGGCCCACGGGCTAAGCTGCCACTGAGTGGGGGCGCTGGCATAGTAGGCGATAGAGCCAGGCTCAGGTAAGGTCTCGCGGTTGGCAACATATTCACGCTCCTTTTGAAAAACCACCGTAGATTTATATTGATCGACACGCTGTGATTTATAGCCTTGTGCTCCTTGATAAATAGCAACCAAGCCTGAGATAAGAAACAAGGCAAGTACCAGCTTGTTGACTGTGCCAGAGAACAACCGTTTGCATTCAAGCTTAAACTGAAGCATAAACTCTCCTTTGCATGAGGGGTGAATTTAAACTAAGAAAAATAATCAGCACGGCGAAGGTTGGCAGCAGCCATGTCCAGCTGAAATCACGAAGCGACCATTGTAAGTTGGGAGCGCTGTAGCTAAATGGCTCAAACTCCTGCCAATATGACTTGTCGATCCGTTGTGCTCGGTCGTTATGGTGATTAACCTGATGGGTATGCAGCTCGTTTAATTTTTGAATACGCGCATAGCGGTGTGCTTCGGCTTGTTGTTCAAAATCTAAAAAGTGTTTGGTATCGGTTCGCGTTAATGCCATAGAAAAGTCGCGCACAAATAAATACGGATTTAACCAATAAAATTTACTAATGAAGGCTTGTTGTGCATCAAATTGGGCTATTTGTTGGTCGTAGTGTTTGCGGTAAATTTGGGCGTTTAAGCGTTCACCCTCTTGCATCACCAGTCCACGATAGTTGATAGGTAAGTCTTCAACCTTGTCAACGCCGTATTGCTTTAAGGTTTGCTCCCTGAACTGATTAAAATACGGATCATTTGGATTATGACTGTTGCCTACTTTGCGGTTATCTAGTTTAACTGCGAGCTCAAAGTCATTGCGTTTTTGATGTGGGTGCTGGTTGTGAGCAAACTCAGCTAAAACACGAGGCATTAAAATCGTTAAAATAAACCAAATAGAAGTCAGTAATACGAGCGACTGTTTTGGCGCTTTTACCACAGACGACACAAAAAGTGTTAAACCAGTCCAAAATAAGCAATACAGTAAATAAATACCAAACAACAAAGCTAATCTTAAAGGGCTTTCTGTGGTGAGATCTGCTCCCGAGCTTAACGCTAGTACAAGGGCAAAAGCAAAAGCGGGGATGATGAAAATAACTGACAATAGTAGATAGCTGAGAGATTTTCCGATGATTAAATCGCGAAATGAGACGCCCATCGACATCAGTTGTCTTAACGTACCACTGTTTTTCTCGCCACTGATACTGGCAAATCCAAGCGCAACAATTAGCAATGGCCAGATTGTTAGCAAGATATTGGCCGTGCTTAATTCTGAGAAACGCAGCAGTGTGCCGCCATCTAAGTCATCCGTAAAGTTAGCACTGTTTTGCTTATGTGCCTCCAAGAAAATACTATCGCCAACCCAAGTATTAATACCAAGGTCAAAAAAGCTCAGTGCACTTGGGGGGCGAAAGGCGAAATGCCCAAAGTGGGCGACGCGGTGTGGGTGCCTATCGGGTTGCGCTTGCCATTGTTGCTCTACCAAGGCTTGGGCATTTTGTTGAGTCTGAGTGCTGTGTTGATATTGCTGGTAACCCGTAAATAATGCAATGGCGAGCAACAGTTGTATCATGATGAAAAGCAGCCACAAGACTGGGCTTTTGCGTTTACTGGCTAACTCATGGCGGAATATTTTTATCGTTTTGCTATTGATCATGCAAATATATTTCCTGTATTGACGCTGTGAACCTGAGCGATAAGAAAGTTGTATCAGCTGACTTTTTTTATTGGGGTCTTACCTGAGATCAGCTCATGATATTTCTGCTCTAATGAAGCGAGTGGCAAGTTTTTGTTTTCTATCAGTGTCAGTAGCGTGCCTTTGTCCATAATGCCGATTTTGTCTGCTAAGGTATGCGCGCAGTAAAAGTCGTGCGTGACCATTAAAATCGCCGCGCCTTTGTCGGCTAATTGCTGAATAATGCGAATAAACTCTAGAGTCGCACTTGGATCTAAGCCAGATGTTGGCTCATCTAAAAGTAAGACTTTTGCTTCACGAATAATTGCGAACGCGATCCCTACTTTCTGGCGCATGCCCTTTGAGTAACTTTTTAACGATTGCTGTCTAGCGTTTTGTTCAAGTCCAGTTTCATCTAATGCTGCGTGGATCTGCTCAGTGGTAACCGACAGCCCGGATAGGCTTGCTAAGTATTTTAAGTTATCAATGGCGTTAAACTCTTGATACAAATTGACCTGCTCAGGCAAATACACCAATTTATCTTTGGTATTTGCATCACGATGGACGTCAAGTCCGTCAATCAATGCTTTGCCGCTGTCTGGTTGTAAGAAATTTAAGAAGACATTGAGTGTAGTGCTTTTTCCGGCTCCGTTAGCGCCAAGTAAACACATGATTTCCCCTGATTGCACAACAAAGCTCAGATCGTTGAGCACTTTTTTATCTGCAAAAGATTTATCTAAATTAATGGCTTCAAGCATGAAATAATCCTTCAAAGATACTGTGCTTAGTGTAAATCTACGTAATTCTCGAAGTACTACACCTGCACAGTATTCGATTTAAAATTTGATTAGTTATAACATATCAATTGTTCAATAAATAGAAACATCTTTAGTTTGTTGGCACTAAAAAGCTCGCGGAACCCGTAAATGCACCACCATCAACACAGATTTGCGCGTTTTTATAGTAAACAAGGTCGTTTGAAAGTCGTTTTTTACAGTGGTTAGGAAAAAAAGCTTCAAATCGAACTGCACGCGTGGAGTTGATCGTTTTTTTGAATTTGATATCTAAATCTCTTAAATAGACCTCACCGACTTTTTCGCTCAATTGGTTATCCCAACAACCGTAGATTATGCCTATCTGAGATATCCAGATCATGGCGCTTTGGGCACTGAAGTGAAAGCGACCATCGCCAGGCATTTGAAATTGCTCAACGTCGACTTTACCTTCAATATAGCCAGGTGCGACGACCACAGAACTAAATGACATTTTTTCTTTACGCCAACCGTTTTCCAAATAGTCCGACATATAAGCGCGTTGCTGTTGCTGAGTAAGTTGGATCATGAGTTTTTCCTTACACTAGAAATTAATGGATTGGCAGAGTGTTGCTCCTCTGCAGACCGATTCGATGGGAGTAATATTGAATTTATGACTGCGGTGAAAAGCCCAATGGTGGTTAGGCTGTACCATGCTAAGTGATTATCTTGATTGGAATAATCAAAGGCTGCTCCAATTGCACTGCTACCTACGACCAATCCAATACCTGCAAAAAGATAGAAGAATCCGAAATGCGTTGCTACCGCGTGATTATTCGCAAGTTCAGAGATTTGACTCATGATAAATGGAAAGCTGATCATAGTGCCGAGGGTAAAAACAATGGCTAACATACTTAATGGAAGATAATAAAGTACGCCGTAGTTGTAAGGCCAATCGGGAATTAGCGTCACAAATGCCAGTCCCATCAACGCAATTCCTATGCTGATCCATTGATTTGGATGTAGCCAGCGTTCGCAAAGTCTCGTTATAAAAAACTGCAAACAAATAGAGACTAAGGCGCACAATGTGAGCACCCAAGCGACATCCTTTGGCTCACCATCTTGGCTTGTAATATGTATCGGAATGGCAAACGAAATCTGATTAATTAACATGAAGTAGCCAGTCATTACAGCGCAGAAAAGTAAAAATTCACGGTTTGAAAACACGGTACTGATAATACTTTTAGAAGGAGACATTTTTGCTTGAGCGTCTGGTTGAGTTTTGCGTTGTTGAGAGGCTGGCAATAAGAAAGCAAATATAATCGCAAAGATCACAAAGGGGATGGCGGAGACTAAACATAGCGCTGCGAAGTTGACGTTGAGCAACATCAATCCACACACTGGACCTAGTAGCTCTCCGCCGTTTCTCGCTACAGCCACCAGAGAGAACATTTGTGCACGGCTTAAGATCTCCTGTTTGGCAAAATACGCTTGTGCTGCTGGGGTAAAAAGTGCTCCAGCAAATCCTGTAAGAAAGGCCGCAAAAAATAGCAGAGGTATGATATCCGCGAATAAAAACAGCACAAACCCAATTGCGCGGAGCACACAGCCCATCATGATGAGTGTCTTGGTGCCAAACAGATCGGCGAGTAACCCACCGATGAGAAATAGTCCTTGCTGACAAAAAGAGCGCACTCCTAATACGACTCCAACTAAAGTTGCACTGAGCAGTAAATCTTGTTTTAAGTAGCCTGCCAAAAAGGGGATCAACATATAAAACCCCAGATTAAAGAAGAATGCAGCGACAAGCATCCAACGATATTCCGAGCTCAGTTTGAAATAGTAAGTAAACATAAGCGTTAGGACTCCGCGTATGGCTTTTGAGCAATTAAAATCGAGTGGAAGTTATCTGCAAATGTCTGAATTTTTAGCTTAACTTGAAAACCAGCAAGGTCGCTTTCGGTTACGCTTGGATAGAGTAAGGTACGTAAATTATAGGCTGTGCGAATGACCAACAGGCTACCCGCAGCCATACTATCGAAAAGATGGTGCAATATATTTCGTTTAATTTTTTCATCGCCAACTAAAGCGGCGAGCCAAATTACGTCATAGCACGCGAGATCGTCTTGTTTACAGATATCGTTATGAATAAAGTTCATACGATGAGCCGGCGCGAGTGCGTCACAAACTTCCTTTCCAAGTAATAGATCTTGTTGATGAATATCTAGGTTATCAACGGCTAGTTCGGCGTTATGCAGAGCTAAGCTTGTTAGAGGGAGTGCGCCGGAGCCAACCATTAATACCCGGTTGATTTGTTCAGTAGCTAGCGAGTGAGCGGCGTTAATTTCCAGTGCTGTGGCTCGTTGATAGTGCTTAAAATAGGGATATTCATGCTCTAGGGTGTGAACTGGGTCGATACTTTTAGAAATGCAATATGCCCAGTGTCTTTCATAAATGCTCGAAGCTTGACTAAATAAGGTTTGGACACGGGGTTTAATCGCTTGAATTTGTTGTTGCGCTAATACCGCATCAGTAAATTCGCTGCCATGTTCATTAGACAACAAACCCAAAAACTGGTGCAGCATCTCCATAACTTCAGGTGTTATTTCAAGTTTCGGTAATTGGCTGATCTTCTGATAAGTACTGACGATGCAATTAGCATGATTGAGGGGGTTAGTTAAAGCGCTCATTTTTTACTCTTAAATGGTTATCCTTAATTTACGTTATAACATACTATCTATGTTTGTTTTTTGTAAATGATTGTTTTGATTTTTCTTGTTTTTAATAGCTTATTCTTTACTATAAAAGTTTTATGGTATTGAATTTATTTCTTTTATTTTCATTGTTAATGATTTGTTTTTTTACGTCATCGACCGGTATCACGGTAGTACACGAAAAGTGATAGGCGAAAGTAAGAGCAGTACGTAAGTCATACTGCTATTACTTTTTTAAGAGTGTGGTGGTTAGAATTGATAAGACATAGAGAGTAATACTTTACGTGGCTCGCCAGGCTGAACCCACATTTGACTATACGAATTAGTGAAATGCTCACGGTCAAAGGCATTTTGTATCTTGCCTGAGACTATCCAGTTATCATTAACATTGTATTGCGCAAATGCGTTAAAGGTAACGTACGAAGGTAAGTAAAATTCGCTTCCGCGCTGACCAAGTCGCTTATCAATGTATTGCACACCAAAGCCTGCAGAGAGTGGGCGGTTAAATAGTGTATATTGCTGGCTTAGCTGTAAGCTAGCCGAGTTTTCCGGAATGTTTAGCAGGTCATCCCCTTTCTTTAAGCTTACGCCTAAACCAGTATCAATGGAGTCTTTATCTACCTGCGCATCAAGATACATGTAGGAAAAATTAACGGTGACATCAGCTGGTAACTGACCGATAACATCAAGCTCAACCCCTTGGCTACTTGCTTCCCCGATGGCTGCACTAAATCCCGGGTTTTGAATGTCGGCAACGATGATATTGGTTTGCTGGCTATCAAAGTAAGCTAGGGTAATATCCAGTTGACTATCGAGTAATGTCCATTTGCTGCCGAACTCGATTGATTCGCTTTGATTTGGGTCGAAAGCAGCACCTTGATAGTCAGTACCAAAGTTTAAGCGATATCCTTCACCGTAGGTTGTGTACAAAGACCATTCATCTGCCAATCGGTAAACCACACCCAACTGGGGACTGAAGTGTTGTTCAGACTGTTCAGCATATTGCTGACTAATTTTGTTATCAATAGTTTGTTTAAGCCAGTCAAAACGACCACCGATCCGCACCTGTACTGCATCGGTAACAGTGATTTGATCTTGGATGTAGACACCAGTTGCCCATTGATTTTGTTGACGAATAATGACAGGAGTAGGGGTCGGAGGGGAATATTGACCATAAACAGGGTTGTGAATGTTAATGGCATAAAGCTGTGCGTCACTCGGATTAGTGCTCAGGGCTGGTGCTCTAGCAACTCGGTAGTCCCGATCAAAGTCAAACCTGTCGTAATCCACGCCCATTATGAGGTTATGTTTGAAATCACCCACAGTGATGTCTCCAGCGAGCTCAAAACGTGCAACATATTGCTCGGTGTCATAAGCCCGTTGTCGATGTTGGCGGGTCAGGGTTTTAAAGTCGATATACAGCTTTTGACGTGAGGGAGAGATGTCAGCATCACTCGACAGACTGTCTAATTCGGTCTGTCTAAATGCTAATGCAGAGCTTAGCTGCCACTGTGCGTCGATGTTATATTGCCATTGTAACTGGTGGCCGTGCACCATAGTGGTTGTTGGGCCATCACCTGGCTCACCAAGAAAACGCTCAATCGGCATAAAGTCGAAGTTACCTTGCGGGGCAATGATACCTCGGTCAAATGGAATTTCTTGCTCTGCATACTCAAGTTCATATTGCCATTTTGACCTATCGCTTTGCTCGAATACCAAAGCCGTGGTTATTCCTTGTTTTTCAGTTTCAATGGTATCTCTGAAGCTGTCCTCTTGCTGATAAAAGCCGATGATCCTCGCGGCCGTATTTTCAGATAAGGTGGTGTTGAAATCCGCTTCTAAGCGTTGATGTTGGCGATTACCCAAAGTGAGTTTCACATCACCAAAAGTTTGGAACATGGGTTTTTTGGTAATTAAGTTGATGGCGCCACCTGGCTCTCCACGCCCGAATAGTGCAGCTTTTGGCCCTTTTAACACTTCAACGCGCTCAATACCCGACACATCTCTAGGTCCAGAAAAACCACGTCCGGCATTGAAACCATTGACTAAGTAGCCACTTGGTACATTCTCATCACCAAAAAAACCGCGAATGGCAAAGCTATCCCACAGTCCCCCAAGACTATTTTGCCTACTCACAGATGCCGACATATCTAGCACTTGCGTTAAACTATTGATCCCCATGTTTTCTATGAGCTCGGCATCGAGCTCGAACATCGCTTCGGGCGCTTCTAAATGGATAAAGTCTCCCCGATAAGCTTGACGCTCCGCCACGACTTCTATTTTTTCAATATGGGTGTCGTTATTGGCCTGTGCTGAAAAAGCGGCGGCGAGTGCCAGAGAGAGTAAACTTAAACGGCTTACCCCATTTACAGTGTTCATTATTAATCCTTTTGATATGTTATAACGTTTTTGGGTACTCTAGCATGGTATTGATTCGCTGTTAAGCTATGTTGAATAGACTGATAAGAAAAGAGTAGCTCGGGGCGGGCAGAGTGAGTTTGGTGTAGCTTGTCTAGTATTTAGGTCTAAAGGAAATGAGAGGCTAGGCCTCTCATTCGCTGATATTACTCACTTTCTAGCCCTTCAAGCTGCAAGCCAATCTGAGTACTTAACACTCCAGCTTGCGCTCGTAGTTGTGCATTTAAAGCGGTTAGATCGGTTTGTGCGTCGGCGTGGCGGTAGATTGCGCGGTTACCACGGACATAGCTTAATATCAGGTTATTATCACTAGCGAAAGTAGTAGCATTAATCATCGTAAGATGTTCAACGATAATTTCACCAGTGACAGTGTAAACCTCGCCAGTTGCAGGTGATTGTAGCTGTAACCCTGCCACTAATGTTGTGCCGTCCCCTTCGAGTGAGACAAAAGATTGGTTATTGATGTTTATCTCGGCACCTTGTGGAGCCTCGGTTAACTCAATTAATCCATCGCTAGCTGCAAGTGCTTGGCCACTAAGTAGTAAGGCAGTTAAAACGAATGCTTTCATAGTGGTTCTCCTTAGTTATGACCAATAAAACGAATTTGCCAAGAGGTTAATACACCATCTTGTGCGTTATTTCTATGCACTGCTTGAATATCCGGATCGCCGTTACGTGGATCAAAGATAAAAGCTTCGTCCTCACCTTGGGTATCAATTAACCGAATGGTCCACTGACCTTGTGCTGGCTCTCCATAGAAGTGGTGCGATAGCATTTGCATATCGTTAAAGCCGTTACGTCCGGTAATGGTACCTGTTCTTGGTGTCATTAAAACACTGCGAGTGCCTGACGGAGAAATAAGCTCAATTGCAACGTCACGGGTACTGGTATGCTCACCGGTCACTCGGATCTGTACCGCTTCAACGGTGACATCGTTGTCAATTTGTAGCGAGCTTTCGGCACCCGCAAGGCTACCGTCAGGAATGGTGACATTGGCATTAACTTGCTGCCAAGGTGTAATCGTGAAATTCCCTCGATCCGCACTATAGAAGCGGGCCATATTTACTGCCGCATCAACATCGATGGCACCGAAGCCATAGAAGGTGTGGAAGTCATACCCTGCCGCATTAGTTTGCCATGCTGGGATCGCATCATATTGCTGTGCTTCACCAGCCACATTGTTAAAGGTTAGTGTGACACCTGGGTGGTCTGGGTCAATTTTGCGAGCGGTTGAAGCTAAAATATGTCTAACATCACGCCACGTTAACGCGGGGTTTGCAGACATGATTAGCGCAATTGCCCCTGTCGTGTTTGGTGCCGCAGAAGAGGTGCCATTCATAGTCGCGTTATAATCACAGGTTGGATCGAGCGGGTGCCCGCCATGTAAACTATTGCGAAGGTTCGCAGGGTTTCTGCCCCAGTCACAGCCGCTAATATCTGTTGAGATAATAGCAGGTGTTGTTGAACCATATTCGCCACCTGGTGCACTGGCGAACACACTAGAGCCTACTGTTGAATACGATGAGAGTTTACCATCCGCATTGTAGGCTGAGACGACTAAGTTCCAATAGCTGGTATCAATACGTTCTAAGTTAACGTTTTGCATCGGTAAGCCATGATTGCGATTTGCAAACCATAAATAGCCAGAACCAAGTCCGTTTGCGTTAAAGCTTTGAACTCGATAGCCATTACCTGCAGATTTTACGAATATTGCACCGCGGCCACTATGACTTGTGGTAGTGATCTCTTCTTGAGCTTCTTCATAAGTTTGTAACCAAGGAGAAAAGTCATAATTGAATGTCTGCGGCGATGAAAGGGTACGGCCATAGCTTTGGTTAAATACCCGAGGAAAATCAAAAGAGGCTTTGTTGAAACCGTCAGAGTACATACCGTGAGACTGTAACCAGTTTTCCATGTTACCGTTTTTAAGATAGTTAAAACCAATTAGGCCTGCTCTTGGCGCTACGCCGCGACCTCCAATACCGTTAAAGGCACTTGCAGCGATGATGCCAGCAACGCCTGTACCGTGGCTATCCCCACTGTTGGCTGGTTTTAAATCAGGAGAGTTAGTGAGAAAGTCCCATGAGCCAGGTCTGACGTTGCCAATTAGATCTGGATGGGTTAGTTCGACACCACCGTCAATTACCACAGTCGTCACCCCGGTACCCATAATTCCAAGGGCGTGAGTAAGGCTAAGGTTAAGATCCTCTCCTGCAACACCACCACGCTCAGAGAACGCATTTTGCCCTGTATTTTTCAAGTGCCATTGCTGGTTTACCAGTGGATCGCCTGGAAATAGAGGGTATTCCTGTTGGGCATTTGCTGCGCCGTGTAGTAACCCTAGCAATGTGGCTAGGTAAGTTATTTTTATTTTCATGGTATCTCAACTTGTTATTGTTTCTTTTACAAGAACAAACTGTATACCTCAAAAAGGTACTCGATGTAAATAGTGAGTTATATATGTATTTTTGTTGTTTTTATTTTGTTTGTTATAAGTGCTTCTATTTTGAATTGGCAGGGATGGCTGATGGTCGTGTAAGAATATAGCTGAGTACGGCAGCCTCAGTTATTGCGACAGACCACACCACCCAAATAGGTGCGCTACTATAACTCAAAGCTAGTAAGCCAACGCTCATGCCAATCGCCGCGCCAATCTTACCTTTTATTGGGATGACCTGATGTTGCCGCCATGCAACCAGACTCGGGCCAAATTTTGGATGAGTGAGTAGCCAATTTTCTAGCTTAGGAGATGAACGGGTAAAGCAAGCAAGGGCGAGGATGAAAAAGATGGTAGTAGGCATAACAGGCAGTGCCATGCCGATAAAGCCGAGACCAACAAACACGATGCCAGCAACATGCAGCCAAAAACAACGATTGAATAAGGGAATTTTTTTACGCATAGGCATCCTCATATTCCGGGAGTGCTGAAGTGACAGCGCATTGAGATGACCAGAGTCTACTTTGTTAATCTGAAGCCAGTAATTAAAAGCATACCACAGTGGCTGAAATTCGCGAATTTTCAACTAAGCTAAAGCAAAGAGATCACCAGTCGGACGTCAGTGTTTGAAATAGCTAATCTGATCTCATCTCAGGTTCAAGGAAGTGCTGCGACTGAAACGTTGAGGGGCAAAGTATGCAAGTAAATTTAGAACGTCTTAAGTCTACCCTATTTGCGCTCGCGGAGTTCGGTTATAACCATGAAGATAAGGGAATTTATCGCCAAGGTTTTAGCAATGAGGATTTTGCAGCGCGTAAATGGCTGATGGAATGCGCACAAAGTGAAGGGTTCGTGAGTCGCATGGATGGCGCTGGCAATGTGATTATTGAAATGACCAGCCCGGATATTGCAGCAAAACCCGCTGTGATCATTGGCTCTCATCTCGATAGTGTACCTGCTGGTGGCATGTTTGATGGAACCCTAGGCGTCATTGCGGGATTTGAGTGTATCCGCGTATTAAAAGAGCACAATGTGCAATTAGAGAGGCCGATTTGGGTTATTGGCACCAGTGAAGAAGAGGGACGCTTTGGCGGTATGATAGGGGCTCAAGCGCTCACCGGAAAGTTAACGCCACATCAATTACTCACAAGCCATGATGCGGATGGCTGTATGCTCAGTGATGCTATGCGTGCCCAAGGTTTAGAACCTATGGATGCGCTGAATGCGAGACTGGAACCAGAGCAAATAAATAGTTTTTTTGAATTACATATTGAGCAAGGCCCTGTACTTGATCAAAAAGGCATTCAAATTGGCGTGGTGGAGGGGATTTCTGGGGTATTTAAATGGATAGTCAAATTAATTGGGAAGGCCGATCACGCAGGCACGGCACCTATGGAGATGCGCAGCGACGCTTTTATGGGGCTGGCTGATTTTGCTTACCAGTTAGATAGAATTATTGCTGAGGACGGAACGGATACCACGAGGATCACTGTCGGTAAGGCAGAACTAAAGCCAGGTTTCGCACATACGATTGCTGGAGAGGTGGATTTCACCATCGTCGCACGCGATATGGACGAAACGGTGATGGAGAACCTTGAAATTGCCTGTCGTAAAGCGCTTTCAGCCATCGCTCGAAAGCATCATTTAATGTTTGAATATGAGCAGGTAAGTTGGTTGTCTCCAATGAAGTGTACACCAGAGATGGTGGAGTTTATTAGTCAACAGGCTGAGGCTTTATCGCTGAATTATCAGGTCATGCCAAGTGGCGCTGGTCACGATAGTCAGTTTTTTTCAGAAGTGTGTCCCACAGGACTGATATTTATTCCATCACTCAATGGCGTTAGCCATGCGCCAGACGAATGGAGTCATTGGCATGATGTCGAAGCTGGGAGTAATTTATTGTTGCAATGTGTTCAAAAAAGAGCAATAAAAACAAAAGAATAAATGTGAAGTGAGGATGAAGTTGGCTGGCGGTTTACTAGACAAATTTGATCCTTAAGCTAGTCTTTGTTACTACTAGAATAATGTGGATAGCAAAACTTGCGGCGAATTCGGACTTGGATAACCGCAGTTAGGGATTATGAGGATGTGGATCGCCCGAGTCGTAACCTTAGTCTTAGTTGCTGCGAGCTTTAATGGGTTTGCCGCCTCGTTGAGGGTGAGCGATGAGGTCGTGACTGCTGGGTTTATAACGCTACACATTGAGCGTACTGGTCCCCCTCTACAGCAATCAACACAGCTATCCATTCAACATCTTTCAGAACCTTACTCCCTCTCCCTTTCGCTTCAGCCGACTCAACAAGCGGTAACCATTAGTGGCTTGGCTGATGGTGATTATCTCGCAACCTTAGCTGATCCCTCTACTAACTCGGCACAAACGTCGGTCCCATTTACAGTTAAACATCATCAGTTAACGCTGGCGCTTGCACTGTTTGTACTGGGCTTGTGCTTATTTGTGCTGCTTGTAGGGGTGATTGTGGTAGGCAATAAGCAAGCGCACGATAAGGAAAGCGTATGATAAATGCTTCATTGGCGCTCGGTCTTGCCCTAGCGTTTGCTTTGCTATGGGTATTTTTTGGTTGGTGGATTGGCAGGCGCGTGCAGTCACATAATGAGTTTGCGCTGGCCGGTAGAAATGTCGGATTGGCCTTTGCTTGCGCCACTGCGATGGCAACTTGGGTCACCAGTAACACCACTTTAGTTGCGCCACAGCTCACTTATCAGTTTGGTATTTGGGGCATGATAGGCTACGCCTGTGCCGCATTCGGATTGCTGCTATTTGCGCCGCTAAGCCAACGCATCAAAACTTTACTGCCCCACGGCTACACCAGTGGCGACTTTATACGATTGCGGTTTGGGCGTTTCTCTTGGTGGATCTTTTTGCTGATCTCTTTCGTGTATGCCATGAGTTGGCTCGTTAGCCTAGGCATGGCGGGTGGCATTTTGCTACACACCCTAAGTGGCTTAGATTATCACCTTGGTATGTCAATAATTCTCCTGATGTGTGTGGTCTACACGCTCTTTGGCGGTCTAAAAGCGGTGATCGCCACGGACTTTCTACAGGCCATAATTATTTTGGCTGGCGTCGTAGGAATAGCCATTGTCGTGGCGATGAATGTTGGGCTTGAACCCATTCACCAAAAACTCAGTAGTGACCACCCCAAGTTACTCGACCTGCTTTTCCCTGCCGCTGTGATGTTTTTGTTCAACAATATCTTTTTTGGTTTAGGAGAAATTTTTCACAGCAACGTATGGTGGTCAAGGGCGTTTGCATTTAAAGGTGGAGTGGGCAAAAAGGCGTATTTTATCGCGGGATTCCTGTGGCTGCCGATCCCAATCGTGACTGGATTTATTGCGCTGGCAGCGCCGAGTTTAGGCTTGTATCCTGCTAGCGCCGATATGGTAGGACCCCTAGTTGCAAGCCAAGTACTCGGCTATACCGGCTCGATTATTCTGTTCATTGTAGTGTTCTCCGCGCTGGCATCGAGTTTGGACTCCTTGCTTGCTGCAACGTCAGATCTCATCAATCAAGATATTTATCTGCAATACATCAAACCAAAGGCGAGCGATAGTGAACGCTTAAAAAGTGCTAAGTGGATTATTGTTCTGCTCGGCGTAGTGACCTGGCTATTGTGTTTACCGAAAATCGCCACTTTGGGCGCCTTGTTGAATTTTGCTGGTGCCTTTGTCGCCAGCACCATTTGGCCTATCGTATTTGGGTTGTACTTTGCGCGAATGATGGGAAATAGCGCTGGCTGGGCTATGTTACTTGGCACGCTATCTGGATTGATTGGGTATTTTTATATTGGTTTTTATGTCGCCGCATTAGTTTCTTGTGCGGTGTCGTTATTAATTTGTGTGATTGCTTGGCGTTTTAGTCAGCAATCATTCCATTGGCAAGCGTTGGGCACGCAAAGCAAAATGGAGGATGTATGATCTCATTGGGCGCATTTTCTAGTTTAATTTGGCTGGCCATAGTGCTCAGTTGTTTATGTCCTGTTGTCCTTGTCGTTATGTTCCTTATTGATTATAAAAAGAGGCAGTTATGGTAAGTGCGCAGCAAGTAGAGTTTAATCGAGCGCAGCCGGATGTTTACGGGGATGCACATCCCAAAGCATTACTCAGAGCGATACAAGAAGACGGTGACAGGTTGCATTGTTTGGAGAATAAGCACATTATCAGTGTCGACCATCTTGACCGAGACGTGCTGATCCAGTTATTCCGCCTCGCCGCGAAATATGAAAGTAATCCAGCAAGGTTCAGCTCGCCGCTCAGTGGCAAAATTTTGATCAGTGCGTTTTATGAACCCAGTACCCGCACCCGGCTGTCGTTTGAAAGTGCATGGCACCGCTTAGGGGGCGACATCATGTCGATCACCGATCGCTCCTCAACGGGCATAGCGAAAGGGGAGTCGCTGCAGGATGTCGCCGAGATGTTCAATAATTATGGTGATTGTGTCGTCTTACGTGACACCTCAGTGGAATCTATTGAAGAGATGATCCACAGCCTACGCATTCCAATTATCAACGCTGGTAATGGCATTGATGAGCATCCAACGCAAGCTATGTCCGACCTTTACACTATTTTCAAATGGCGGCCGTCGTTATTACTCCCTGACAGTGAAGCTTTTAGCCCTATAAAAATTGGCGTGATTGGCGTGCCGAGCCAAATGCGTACGGTGCGTAGCTTGCTGAAAATGTTTACGCACTTTCCGCGCATTGTGGACGAAATATTCCTGCTCTATGACGAGAGTGTCGAAGATGCGGTATCGAGTGAGCAATTGGCGCAGCTTGAAGAAGCTGGAGTAAAGGTGTCTATCGGTCATGACATGAACGCTGTTTTACCTGAGCTTGATGTGGTGTATATCAATTCCATTGCATGGGTAGGTGAAAGCTTCGAAACCTATGGGAAGTCGTTTAAATTGAGCACGGACTCACCCTTCAAGCCCGATGCGATAGTGCTTCATCCGCTGGCTCGAGGTGAAGAGCTGTGTACCAGTTTAGATGCCACGCCACACAATTGGTATTTTAGTCAGGCACGTGGTGCCGTCTTTTTACGCCAAGCCTTATTGACCTGTATGGTGCAGCGCGCCAGTACTGTGATGGATGTGATTTAGGGAGATATTATGTGCGGAATTGCTGGTATTTTTTCAACGCAAGCGCAAACACAAATAGATAATCAATTATTGGTAAACATGGCAGCCATTCAACATCATCGTGGTCCCGATGGTTTTGGCTATAAACAAATAGCTGGCGTGGGATTTAGTCACGCCAGACTGTCGATAATCGACCTTGACGAGCAAAGAGGTCGACAGCCCTTTATAAGTTCTGATAAGCGCCTAATGTTGGCGCACAATGGCGAATTTTACGATTACGCGCGGATCCGAGCTGAGCTGGTAGCAAAAGGGGCAAGGTTCCAAAGTAAAAGCGACTCAGAAATTGCCATGCACTTATATCAGCAGCTTGGCCTTGATGAGATGCTGACGCATCTGCGCGGTGAGTTTGCGTTTGCATTGTATGACCAACAAACCGATACGTTGCACTTAGTTAGAGACCGCTTTGGTATTAAACCTTTGTACTACACCCAAACAGAAGACGAAATTGTGTTTGGCTCAGAACTGAAAGTGCTGTTTGCCAATCCTAAAGTTAAGCGCCGATTCTCAAGTGAAGGTCTCTTTCATCAACTGATCCAAGTCATGGTTCCCGGCAGCACGGCATTTGCGAATGTACATCAAATCAAACCTGGACATGTTGTTAGTATCACCAGAAGTGAACAAGGTTTTAGCATCGAAGATAGACCTTATTGGGATGTTAACTTTCCGAAGGCGCAAGCGTATTTAAATAGCAAAGATGAAGTATATTACATTGATGGCGTGCGCAAGCAGCTGCTTGAAGCGGTGCAGTTGAGACTCACGGCGGACGTTCCGGTAGGGTGTTACTTAAGTGGTGGCATAGACTCATGTGCTATTTTGGGTCTGTCTTCGGCCGCAGCACAAGCACCTATTAAAGCCTTTACCATAGGCTTTGATAGCGCAGAGTACGACGAAACGCCGATTGCAAAACAAATGGCACAAGCCACTAAGGCCGATCATCATATTATGTCGTTGAGCGGTGACGAGCTATATGGCCATTTTGAACGAACTTTATGGCATACCGAAAGAACCATTTATAACACGCTTGGTGTTGCGAAATACTTGATGAGCCAGCAAGTTAACGAGTCTAATTATAAAGTTGTGATGACCGGAGAGGGCTCCGATGAGCTTTTTGCGGGTTATCCCGCATTTAGAAAAGACCTGTTTTTATATGGCTTAGATGAACTTGATGACACCGAAAAAGCTCAGTGGCAAACCATGCTGGAAGACAGCAATAAGTTGTTTAAGGGGGCTATGCTTTCCCGTGAGCAATACGATAGTGCAGCATTAGATGAGGTGGTTGGTTTCACACCAAGTTGTTTGCAGCCTTGGCTGTCATGCAGTCACTTTGCCCATCAACTCGTTGCCGCCGAACACAGAGAAATACTCACGGGTTATGACGCAGGCAAAGCAATCGCTGAGACTTTAGATGATGCCATGTTGGAGTCCCGCCATCCACTCGACAAAGCCCAGTATGTATGGATTAAAACCATGCTTGAAGGGCAAATATTAACTTGGGGCGGTGATAGGGTCGACATGGCCAATTCGATGGAGGCAAGGCCTGCCTTTTTAGATCATCACCTCGCAGAGTTTGCCTTTACCATTCCCCCGCAATATCGCATTAAAGATCGTAAAGAAAAATACGTGTTACGCGAAGCGATGAAAGGACTGCTGCCAGAAGTACTGTATGAACGAGAAAAGTTTGCTTTTATGGCACCACCAGCGCACTCAGATGAGAAAAAGTGGGCTGCAATGCGCGTGTTGGCTGATAAGTACTTATCTAGACAAGCTGTAGAAGCCGCAGGTTTATTAGACTTTGAAGCGGTAAATGCGCTATTTGAGTTACATGATTCACCAGACGCCGATGATTCACTCAAAGTGCAACTAGATGCCGTGATCAATCATTTGCTTGGTGTGCAAATACTCCACAAACAATTTATCGCCGCAGATTTACCTCAATTTGCTGCCGCTGAAGCAGAGCGCCTAGGTTGGAGAGCAGCCACAAACTAACGTAGGTCTTATTGGTATTACAGAAAACAAGGAAATAAAAAGGCGATGCACCAACTAGTGCATCGTCTTTTTGATTTAATACCTAAGGTTAATCCCAAAGATTAAAAGTAATAACCGAAGTTAATGTTGAAGCGACGCTCGCTTTCGTCACTATCGCCTGCGATTGAACCACCAATAAACGGCTGGTTTTTCGCGTGAACTAAATCAACATAGGTGAAGAACGCACCCGCGGCGAGTGACACACCTGTAACATTCATCCAAGTGTCTTCGGTGTTATCGGATTTGTCGTAAATAATACCGAAGTCGTTATAAAATTGCAGATCGGTAATTGGGCCGAATTCAACTGGCAGGTTGTACGCTACATTAAAGTTCGACATGGTAGCTTCTGCCGCGATGGAATCATAAAACGCATAAGCGCCTACCGCCATACGGTTTACATCGTCAATATCGTACTGGTATTCACCGTGTTGTAACTGTAAGTTCCAAGGGCCAATGTTACTATTTAAATGTAGTGCCCACGCGTTGTAATCACCTGCTCGGTCATTACCATCGTGAAGGCCACCGGCAAGGCCGGAGACGCCAATTTCAGTTGTGCCACCGTTGTGTTCAATATGATACGCGTAACGACCAACAAAGGTGTTGTATTCGCCGATTGGTTGCGTTGGGTCGTCATAAACGCCATCGCCCGCTTTACGGAAACCTACCACGTCATAAGAGTAGCGATCGCTGCGGTCATCCACGTAACCATCGACACCACCTAGCTCATCATTTTTGAAAAAGCCAAGATCAAGCTGCCAGTTGTCCGCTACTTTACGTTTAAATACCACCCCCATGTCGTGGTCGTCTTCAAGGCCAATGTAATAAGTAGTGTTAAAGAACCAGTTGTGCGAATTGTAAGGTGAGTTACCAAAAGGCACTTTAGTCATACCAACCTGAGCTTGCCAATGGTCAGCAAAGTCATAGTCTAGGTAAGCGTATTTTACCGCAGTCATATAGTCGAAAAAGCGGATTTCGGCGTTTAAGCCAAAGCCACCGACATTGCCAGAAAAGTTCAACCTGAAAATATCGAAGTCAAAATCACCGCCACGATTTTTGTTGTCATCGTCATAAGACGTATGGCTGTAGTTGGTTCTGATCGCGCCGCCGACTTTGATAGTCGGTTTTGTTTCAGCAGCTGCAACTTGAGTTTTAGTTTCAGCTTTGGTTGCGGCTTTTTCAGCCTTAGCGATTTTTTCCTGTTGTGCTCGTGCCTGCTCTTTTTGTTCTAGCTGGGTGAGCTTCTTCTGAAGTTCAGCTAATTGGCGCTTTAATGCGTCAATTTCTGAGTTTTCGGCAAGCACTGAATTAGAGCAAAGTGCTAGACCTAACCCGAGTGAGATGGTTGAAAGTTTTAACATATTTGTCCCGTTGTTAAATGGTTGAGCGCAAAAACCTCTTACAAATTGTAGACCACCAAACCTATCCTTGCAGAAAGCAGATAAATTTTATGATCCTTGATTGAATTATCCATAGTAACACTGCGGCCTATCTGACCTCAAAGTTACACAACATTTAACCATACCCAAGATGAATATAAGACGAACAAGTGATCACATTTGTATGTCATTCTTGCCCAATAGCTTATCTCTCACTATATTTTTATTATCTGTGAAATGGTGTTTATTCATGAATATATCGCAAAAATTAAAATTGTCTTTCGCAACAGCAATCGCGCTTCCTTTGTTAATCATAGCGGGGCTTATAATCAGTCAAACTAGGCAGCAGGGGATAGAGACTTTCTCAGAGCTCAGTGATCGAGAGGCGCTACAGGTTGAGAATGGTATCCAGATGTTTTTTGATGAAATTGCAAAAAACGTTGACTATTTAGCAACCCATGCACAGGTCTTGAGTGCGCAGCAAGACGTGAAAACTTATATGGATACGACCAGCACCACTCGACTTAATTCGAAAGCAGGAAGTAAAACAGAGCAAGCAGCATATTCGTTATTTGAGCACTTTGGAAATACACACCCTGGTATTGCCTATATCTACATGGGAAATCAGCAAGGTGGTTATATTCAATGGCCTCTAGGTGAAGTGAATGCAAACTACGACCCTAGGCAGCGTCCTTGGTATCAAACGGGACAATCGGGAAATGGCGAGACTATCCGCACTAGTGCCTATTACTGGGCACCGGATGATATGGTGATTGTGTCGACGGTAAAAGCGATAACTGCTAATGGCCAAACGGTGGGTGTCCAAGGCATGGATGTGTCACTGCAAGGGCTGACCAAAATCATCCGCAATATCAAATTGGGTGAGACCGGCTATTTGATGCTAGTAGAAGACACCGGAAATGTGTTAGTCGATGCCAAGTTCTCCGAACATAGATTTAAAAAGCTGGCAGACATAGCAAACGGCCGCTATCGAGAATTGGCTCAAAATAAAGATGGGTTATTTGAGCTCGAAATTAATGGGCAAGACTATTTTGCCAACATCTATACAGCACCAAAACTAGGCTGGAAGTTTATTGGTTTAGTTGAAAAAGGCGAGGTAATGGCAGCAGCCAATGCGATGACGCTGACTATATTGATTTTAAGTGCTGTCCTGATCACCGTATTTCTGTTATTGGCAAGCTATATTTCGAAGTTGATTTCAGCGCCTATTGTAGAAGTAAGTGATGGCTTAACTGAGATTTCTCAAGGCGGTGGTGATTTGACGCAGCGTTTAGACATTAAAGCTCGGGATGAAACGGGCAAACTGGCGACAAGCTTTAATCTGTTTTTAAATCTCATTGCTGAGTTGGTGACGCAAATCAATGAGTGTGCCCAGCAAGTTAACGAAACCTCACGACAAACCGCTTCGCAGTCTGATCAGCTCACGGGCGCTACCAGTCAACAGCAACAAGCGCTTGAAATGGCTGCCACCGCAATTAATGAGATGGCAGCAACCGCAAACGAAGTAGCGGCAAGCTGTGCCAATGCGGCTGAGTTGGCCGGGCAAACTCAGCAAGCATCTGAGCTGGGCCAAAGGGTGATCACAGAGTCTGTCGAGAGTGTTACAACGTTATCTGAAGTGATCAATAAGGCAACCGCGGATATCATGCAGCTCGACACCGAAAGCGAAAATATTATGTCGATACTCAGCGTGATCCGAGGCATAGCGGAACAAACTAATCTTTTAGCATTAAATGCTGCAATTGAGGCGGCACGCGCAGGTGAACATGGTCGTGGTTTTGCTGTTGTGGCCGATGAAGTACGAGCGTTGTCACAGCGTACGTCTGAATCGACGGAAGAAATAGCCTCTCAGCTTGATAAGCTTAGAAAAATGACGGAAATGGTGTCGGGAGAAATGAAGCGCAGCCTAACGCGTACGGAGCAAACGGTTGAGCTGACAAACTCAGCGCAACAACAATTTAGTGAAATTACTCAAGCGATTGTCAATATTAGCGACCTCAACACGCAAATCGCCACCGCAGCTGAAGAGCAGCAACATGTTGCCGAAGATATCAATCGTAACGTGGTGGAAATTAAAAATGCCGCGGATAGCGTTAGTGATATCGCTGTGAATACCAATCAAAATGGCGTGAGATTACATTCATTGTCGAGCACACTCACAGAGCTGGTGGGCAAATTTAAGGTGTAATTTTAGTCCATTCAAGCTCCATAAACCGTGAGAGCTAGACTCTCATGGTGCTTCTGCACTGATATAATTGAATAAGTTTCAAATTGGATGGATAACAGTTTACTCGTATTATTTAAGTGGTAAGGTAGGCATATCATTGAGTTGACGTAGGAATTACCATGGAATTATCACCTTCAGTTTCAATCGAGCGCACTGAGTCCGGGCTTGAGTATATTTGGGTCGACAGTGCATTTTGCCAAGCGAAGATCTTTTTACAGGGTGCGCAACTGACCGAGTTTACACCTGCAGGAAAAGGCAATTTAATTTGGGTTTCTGAAGCGGAAGATTACCTTGAAGGCAAGCCAGTACGCGGTGGTATTCCAATCTGTTGGCCTTGGTTTGGTGTCCATAGCAAAACGGATTGGCCAATTCATGGGGTTGCTCGCAAGCTACTTTGGCGTGCGCATAGTGTTGAAGAAAAAAGCGATGAAATTACCGTTAAACTCACACTACCGATGACCTTAGTTGAATCACAATACTGGTCACACACGTCACAATTAGAGGTCGAGTTTGTGTTATCGGACAAGCTCGAAGTGCGACTGACCAATATCAATACTGGGGATGCGCCATTTACGCTAACGCAAGCTCTGCATACGTATTTCCCAACACCGGAAGTCAGCAATACCACGGTTGATGGATTACAAGGCGCGAAATATATCGAATTTGGTGAAGGTCCATTTGAGCAAACTGAAGTGGTTGGTTTTGCCCGCGAAACCGATATGGTATATACCCAAGCAAGCCCAGTGCAAACCATCAACACGCCTGCGGGTATTATTGAAGTAAAACGTGAAAACTCAACTTCTTGTGTGCTTTGGAACCCATGGATTGAAAAGTCACAGCGTTTAAGCAACTTTAATGATGATGAATACCACAAGATGTTGTGCTTAGAAGCGTGTAACGTAATGGATGATGCCGTGCAACTTGCACCGGGTGAAAGCCATACCCTAAGTACAATCATCCGTTGGTTATAATTTTATATTCGCGGAGCAGACTATGCTCCGCTGAAACCCGATAACAATAAAAATTCTCCCTATGGAAAAGCCCACAATACTGGTTATCGATGATAACGCCGAAGTACGCCTCAGCGCCGTATTCTTTTTAGAAGATCAAGGTTTCAATGTAATTGAGGCGGCAACCTTAGAGCTTGCCAAGCCTCTGCTCACCGCTAAGCAAGTGTCATTAGCCTTGCTCGATATGAACTTCTCCCGAGATACCACTTCAGGCAATGAAGGGCTAGACTTTTTGCGCTGGCTACGTGACTCCAATCTTAATGTGCCTGTGATCTGTATTACCGGTTGGGGAAATGTCGCGTTGGCGGTGTCTGCAATGCAGCTAGGTGCAAGCGACTTTATCGAAAAACCATGGGACAATCAGCAGCTGCTAGAAGCCGTGCAGCAACAACTCAAAATATCATTAAAGCAAGCGAATATCGTAGCAAAACATAGCGAGCGCGGCGCGTTTCAATGGCGCTCTCAGGCGATGCAATCTTTATATAAGCAGCTTGCTAAAGTAGCAAAAACCGATGCTCGGGTGCTACTTACTGGGCCAAGTGGCGCGGGGAAAAGTCATTTAGCTCAGTGGTTACACGAACAATCTAATCGTTCAGCAGGACCTTGGGTTGAGGTGAATATGGGCGCGGTGCCTGAGTCATTATTCGAAAGTGAGATGTTTGGCCACAGCAAAGGAGCGTTTACGGATGCAAAGCAGCATCGTGTTGGTCGTTTTGCAATGGCAAAACAGGGCACGCTATTTCTGGATGAAGTTGCGACAATTCCACTTCCTCTACAAGTAAAATTACTGCGGGTGTTGGAAAACGGCAGTTATGAAGTTGTGGGTAGCAGTCAGACGCAACAAGCAGATTGCCGGCTTATTTGCGCAACCAATACCAATCTTGACGCCTTAGTGAAAGTCGGTGAGTTCCGAGAAGATTTGTTATATCGCATCAACACGATTGTGATTGAAGTGCCGAGGCTCGCCGAGCGTTTTGGCGATATCGTGCCGTTGGCTGAATATTTTGTCGCTAAGTTTTGTGCGCAGTATGGTGAGCCAATTCGTGAACTTAGCCCAGCGGTTAAAGCTGCGTTGATTGAATACAATTGGCCTGGCAATGTGCGAGAGTTAAGTCACGTTATGGAGCGTGCCGTGTTAATGGCGGAGGGCTTGCAAATTGAGCTCAGTGATTGCCAACTACGCTTTACCGCTGCATCTAAAGTGACCAGTAATGTGCCCAGCAAGACTTTGCAACAAGTGGAGCAAGAAATGGTGGAGCAAGCGATGCAGCGCGCTCAAGGTAATGTCGCAGAAGCCGCTAAAATACTTGGGCTCACGGCTTCTTCTCTTTATCGACGTTTGGAAAAGTATGGTCTTAAAACATCTGGCTAGCGCCGAGTGGCGGCTTGGGGCCTACTGTACGCTGTTAACCATTAGCTGTACGGTTGTACTGACTTTGCTGCTTCTGCAACTACAGCTTGAGGTGATGTGGGTTGCCGTCGTATCGGTGAGTGTGTTGGGGTTATTGGGCGGGTTACAAAAAATACTGTTGTCTCACCTTAAACGCATTGCCATGCGTGCTAATTGGCAGTTAGAAGCGATTGCACAAAGTGACTTTACGCAAACCATTAAGCCACATTATACAGTGGGCGTGGTGGCTGAATTTGAACAGCGCTTGCTGGCATTGAGTGCACAGCTGCACAGTCAAAAGCGCCGTTATCATAGTCAGCAGTTTATCATTTATCAGCTAATAGACAGCCTTAATACCCCTATTATGATGTTTGACGATAAGCTCAAACTTGCCTACGCCAATGGTGCATTTGAGTCGCTTTATCATCGCCCTTGGTTAGAGTGTAAGGGAATAAGCGCGGCTCAGTTTGGGCTGGTGCAACAAGATAATCACTGGCATTTTGCAGATACAGCGCAGCAATCTCGGTGGCAGCTGCAAAGCAGTGAATTCTTTCAAGAGGGTAAGCAGTTTTCTTTACTGGTTGCACTCGATATCACGAAGGCATTACGTAAAAAGGAGCTGGCTGCTTGGCAACATTTAATCCGAGTAATAAGCCATGAGATCCACAATAGTTTGACGCCCGTAAGCTCCCTAGCGCAAACCTTGTTGGCAAGAGCGAAGGACGAAAAAGAGCAACATGCGCTAAGTGTGATTGGTCAGCGTTGCCAGCATTTACAACAATTTGTGAGCCAATACGCCAAGGTTACGCAAACCCCAAGGCTAGACAGGGAGTCGGTTTCCATCATTCTGTTACTATCCTCTGTTGCTGCGCTATTTGAGGATACCGACATCCAAGTAAACTGCACTGTGAATACGCTCAATCTTGATAAAGCTTTAGTAGAGCAGGTGCTGATTAATTTAGTTAAAAATGCTATTGAGGCCAGTGGTGAAAATGCCAAGTTGACGCTACATGCTTATTATCAGCAGCAACAAGCGGTAATTGACGTACGAGACAATGGCCCGGGCTTTGCCAACCTTGAGAACATGCTTACTCCTTTCTATTCCACCAAAGAAGGAGGGCAGGGAATAGGTTTAACCTTTAGTCGCACCATTGTGGAGTTACATGATGGGCAACTTAGTTGTCACAACACGGGCTCAGGAGGATTAATAAAAATCACTTTTCCTTGTTGATAATAATTATCATTAGCATATAATTAAAGCTCCTTCAAAACCTTGGCAAGGAGCTACCATGTTAGTCACTTATCTGTTGGCCAGCGGCTTTATTTTTATGGCGTATACCTACTCCAAATCATTTAAATCACATGCGCATACCAAGGCAAAGCTAGCGGTGTTATTGAGCGCGGGTTTAATCGCCACGGCAAAATGGCAGGCGGGGTTGAGCTCAACCGTGGTATTTTTTGTCTTTGCAGTGTCTCTTGCGATACTTAGCCTGTTTATCACCCTTGCACAGCCACAAAAGCACTGAAAAATTACGTGCATATAGAGCAACGCACATCTTGCTTGCCTCAAAATAGACGTTTTAAGGTATAACGTAGGCAAGAAATTGTTACTAAAAAGCACACTTTTTCTTTACATCTCTTGTTAAGCTAGCGCAACTGGATTTATTTAGGAAAGGTAATGCGAGCGCTACTGATAATTTTTGTTGCTTTTACTAGCTTTGGTTTACAGGCTAAGTGGCAAACCATCAAAACCGAAAACTTCAATGTGCATTATCCCCAGCCGCTTCAGCAATGGGCGTATTCTGCAGCAAATGAGCTGGAGGTGGTACGAGATAAAGTGCTGGCACAACAAGGCAGAGCCTTGAGTGAACGTGCAGATGTGATTATTTACGACCCTGAAAATGCGGCCAATGGTTTTGCATTACCCAGCACAGATAAACCAATGATGGCACTGCAAGCGACGCCGCCTCAAGCTGATTCCGTCATCGCAAATAACACCAGTTGGCAGCAATTGCTCATTTTACACGAATATATCCATCTCGTTCATCTATCACAGCCTAGCCGTAGTCAATGGCGACAACACCTCAGAGATTGGCACGATATTACCGACTTGCTCGATGCGGTATTACCGCGTTGGGTCAGCGAAGGTTATGCCACCTTGCTGGAGTCTAGATTAACGGGACGGGGACGTTTATACGATAACTACAGTGAGAGCATTGTGCGTTATTACGCGCAGCAAGGCGCATTACCGACCTATAGCGCTTTAGATAATGGCGACAAGTCTTACCTTTCCAATTCCATGGCGTACTTAGTCGGTGTACGTTTTCTAGCATGGCTTGAGGATAATTATGGTGCACAGACGTTAGATGCCGTGTGGACAAGAGTGCAGGCGGTGGAATCTCGCAGTTTTGAAACCGCATTTAGTGGGGCTTTTGGAGCGCCAGCCAGCCAGTTATATCGTCGCTTTATTGTTGAATATAGCTATCAGGCTATGCAGCAAGAGCTAGCCTTGGTTCCGACACAGAGTGAGCTTTGGCAGCGGTTCGCGTATGCTGCTCGAGATATCGCGTTCTCTCCGGATGGCAGTCAATTTTTGGTGGTAGAGCAAAACCGTAAACGCCAAGTCACACTCAATATCTACGAAAACAAAGAAAATGTAGAAGTTATAGAGCAATTTAATAAGCGCAATGAAGCAATACTAAATGCCGATCCTAAAGATATTGTGGATATCGCACCTGAAGTCTTTCCAAAAAAGCGACTTGCACAGCTTGATGCACATAATTTTGCTGGTATCTATTACCCCCAGTGGCTGAATACCGACGACATTTACTTCGTTGCAAAAACGCCGACTGCAGACGACACCTTTATTAATGATTTGTTTGTATGGAAAGTTGGTACTGGAAAACCTAAGCAACTAACCAAAGGCGCGGGTATTCGTCGCTTTAGTATTGTTGATGCCAATACCGTTATTGCGGAGGTGTCTCGTTTGGGTTACTCACAGCTAGTGACCATAGAGTTGGACTCAGGAAAGCAAACTGTAATTACCACAAGTAAGCTTGGGGATGTCTATGACTTTCCAGTGCTCTCTAAGGAAAACGCGACATTAGCCTATGTACATGTTGCACCTAACAAACGCTGGCAACTTGTTGTTAAAGATCTTAGCCACGATACAACTAAAATTGTTTATTTACCCAAGTCACATCAATACCTTTCGGGGTTAACTTGGTCTCATGATGATGACAAGCTGTACTTTATTTCTGGAGTTGCAGGCCACTTAGCGGTAATGCGTTATGATGTGACGAGTAAAATACTTGAGGCCTTACCTGCGAGTGCTAAACCGCTTGAGCAAATTATTACTTATTCACAGCAGATACTGGTGAGCTATGCGACCCCTGAGGGTGTTAAGGTTAACAAAATAATTGCTCCGGCTTGGCGCACCGTGAGCGTGTTGGAGCAAGTGGATGAGGCGGAGCGAAAAGAGCTGCACCCCCACCAATTACCTGTGGCTAAGATAGATCAAACCGCGCAGCCCAGTTCTGATTATTCTGTGTTCGAACAGTCTTATTCTGTTGCCTTATCTGGCGCATTTAATAGCGCCTCTTTTGATAGTTTGGGCGTGGCATTAAAAGGGCAGGATGTGCTGCGCCGACTTGCTTGGCAGTTTGGAGCCGAGAAAAGTATCAATAATGGCGCGTTGATGGGCGCATTTGCCCAACTTGAATATCGTCATGAAAACTGGAAAACGACGTTTGATGCTGGATATCAAGAGCTAGAAGCGGATAAGCAGTCTCACTCGCCACAAACAAATACCTCGAATGAAAGTAGTTTTAAGCAATTTTCCTTGTCATCTAGCTATCGTTTTGGTGACGCATTGAATTACCTTGCTCCCGAATTGGGTGTTATTCGTGTGCAACATAGTGAAAAAACATGGAGCGGTGGGCGTTATGGCTTTAACGCTCGTACATTATGGGATACGCAGCAGCATGGTGTAGTACTGCAAACCTCTGCAGCTCAGTGGTTAGGTGAATTAGATGGATTTGATTACCAGGTGAGCCTGTTTGCTAAAGCATGGCAAATTCCATTCTATGCATCGGTCGATAGCCGCTACAGCAGCGAATTGCCACTAGCTGTGGGTGGTAGAGCGCTTACCAGCACTAGTATTAGTAATGGTTTACACATCGTTAGCGAACCTATGTTGCCACATCTATTTGCAACGGGAAGCCGCTATTTAGGCTATGAATTTGCAACTTCATGGCAGCAGGGAAAACCTAAGTTATTTTATAAGCAGCATCAGTTAGATGGAGAAGTGATTGGACAAAATTACGGTATTAAGATGCGCTTACCTTTGTCTCGAGTGATATTAGGCAAGGCCACTGATTTTGCTCCTGCAGGATTAACCGATCTACAGTTTAGTGCTGGAGTGGGCCGCGTAGAGGGGCATAATTTGACGAATGAAAACCGTGTTTGGTTTAGTGTTTGGTATGAGTTGTAGATAATCGCATAAGATTGCTATCAAATAAGCGGGGGGGAGCCCCCGCAAATCATTCAGTTTGTTTATTCGAAGTTTAGGCTAGTTGTGATCTGCTATGATCTGCAAACCTGAGTAAGCATTATATCCGCGGATCATCACCCAATAACGACCAGCTCCTTCATTTAGGGTACAAGATTCGTTGTTACCATAACGGTAAGGGCGGCAAGTCCAATTACTGGTTGTAGGTTCTGCACCTTTTAGTACGTACATGTCAGCATCACCAGTGCCACCGCTAGTGTTAAATGTCACTGTATTCACGCCTGCAGGGGCATCATAATAGAAGAAGGTTTCACTGCTTCTCGCTCCAGAAAGCCCCGTTTTTGCAACTCCCTTGATAAGCTTTTGCTCTTCACCTGGCAGCGTCACAGCAACTTGTTGTGTTGTTGACGCTGTGTCACCATTACTATCTGTGACGGTGAGTTCTACGGTATAGCTGCCAGAGTTTGTGAAGCTATGTGAAGTTTGCGCGCCTGAAGCGGATGCGCCGTCACCAAACTGCCAGCTGTGTTGTGTAATAGAGCCATTCGGTGAGCTAGAGCCTGAACCATCGAAGCTGCAGCTTAGGTCATTACAGCTGTAAGTAAATAACGCAACGGGCAATGGATCGGTAGTGCCGTTATCCCCAACGGGAATTTGACCACCAAAGTGACTAGAAACCTGAGGCCAAATTAAGCTAATTTTAGCGCCTTTATTGGTACAGCCACCTAAGTGGTGTAGCGCAACAACATTGTTGGTTGAGGCTGCGAGCACTGGTGAACCTGACGAGCCGCCAATAGTGTCGCAGTAATAGCCTATATCTGTACCAGTACCTCGACCATTCGCCGTTGCTTGGTTAACAGAGCATAGTCCATTGGTGTCTTGATCAGACTCAATCGACAGCTCCTTAGGGTTACCTGAACCATGCTGAGGAATGTAAATACGCTCGCCCTGCGATGGGTTTCGCACGTCTAAGCCAAAATAACCAAACGGCTGGGCTTTAGCGAAATCATTGATGGTAAACAACGTATAATCTAGCGTGTAATCTGTTTTAAGGAAGTCTTTACCTGTGACCTTTACCACAGTCTCGCGCTGGCTACCGTTACAGCTCGTACTTTGATAGTTAAACCATACCTCGGTATTCGCCAGCTCCGATGCAGATCCTACGCAGTGATTATTGGTAAACATGCGGTTATCCGCGCCTACACGCCAACCCGTACATAAACCACTGCCGTTCATAAGTAGTCTGGCGACAGGACGTGAACGCTCGAATTCGACCGGATGTGATTGTGCCCAGCACTGCACGTCTTTACGCTCCATTGCGCCACAGGTCGACATGGGGGTCACATCGGTCAAGCTCTCAACACTTGCTTGCCCCTCAATACCATGATGATAAAAATCGATTTCAGGCGTTTTGCCTAGATTACCCTGACCTGGGGTATATTCAATGATAACTTTATCAGCAGAGACTGACATAGCAGAAAATTGTTTAACGCCGTCATCACCGAGATTTGGATCAACTGTTGCAGCGCTGAGATTTGCTTGGGTATATTCATAGCGCTCACCACTATCCTCCGAGCGAACTACGAGTTTACCGCCGCCTGCAAGATTGAGGTTTTTAAAATGTAGTTTGATGTAGCTTGCACCTGGGTGTGAAACCGTTTGCACAATAGTTTGCGTAGACGTTGAAGTGCTTGTAGCACTATTTTGAGTAATAAGTGGAAGGTTGAGGTCATACCTTTTACCAATCATTGCTTTGCTAGCTTTGCTGGTATATTCCATCATTTGAGCTTCAGTTAATGGCGCTTGTGCCATCGCGATACCAGATGCTAAACCTAATGCTGTGATAAGAATGTGTCGTTTCATTGTTATTCCTTTTGAGTGTGTGGTTTTCCAACTTGAAATAAATAAGTTGGGCGTCGCTCAATACTCAGGTTTCGGTGCACTGTAGAGCACAACTAATTTGAGTATGTTTTTTGAACATCCACACACCAAAATAGAAACAATAATGCTTTTTGTAAAGTTTTATTTATATTGTTTTAACATAAGTTTTACTTAATTAATGCCATATCGGCTGGGAGGGGACGTCCCATGCTGCCGCGTTTCAAGTGTACTTATTTTTATACGGTTGTATTTGAGCATTGCCAAGAGGTGGAAAATAGATTCTATAGGTTATGTTGTATTTTTATGTTTAGCTCTTAAAATGCGCGCCTTCAAAAATAAAAACCTTAAAAATCATTATTTTACAATGTATCTTTAAGGGGTTTACAGCACCTTAACTTAGCAACAATTTAGACATTTGGAGTTGGCATTGAGCGAATATTTACCGATCGTTTCTTCTTTCGTTTTGGTTTTAAGCTTTGTTCCTTTGATTAGGAAGATCCGTAAAAATCGCAGTGTATCAGGTGTCTCACTGTTAATGATGAGTTTTGGTGTTGCACAAAGCTCTTATTTTATTGCCTATAACATTTTCTTTGAACGCTTTTTCATGGTGCTGCCTTTCGCGATTACCGGTTCTTTAAGCGCACTTATTTTATATTATTTTATTCGGTACAACGCAAGCTCGAAGCAACGCAATCAATTAGCACTCTTGCTTGGTTTGTCGACGCTTCCACTTGTGCTTTTATTGGTTAAGGACATCGAAGCTGCTGCGTTGCTAAATGCGTTAACTTACTTAGGACTAGTGATGAGTTCAATTCGAGTGATGCCACAAACCTATAAAACGATTAAAAGCGGTGATGTTTCTAACTTAAGCGCAAGATATTTCTCGCTACAGTTTTTAGCGGGAGGAATTGGGTTGGCTGCGGAGCTGAGTCTTGGTCATGTTAGCGTAGCTCATGTGCTGATGTTTGTGATGATTTTACTGACTAATGCCGCACAGTTAGGTTGTATTCAGTACTATCGCTCTAAGCCTGCTTTAGCTTAGCGATATAGACAGACAAAATAAGGGCTAGCAAATTACTAGCCCTTAAAGTTTTCATTCATTTCACTCGTATCATACAAGAACTGTTGAGTTACGCTTCTAACGCTTTTGTGAGCAGACGATCGATATACGCTTTATGTGGCTTAGTGGCCTGAACGGCACCCTAAGCTGTGCTTGTATCCAAAATACTCTGCAGCTGGAATAACGCAGCGGCTTTTGCCAAATCGCCGTGTTTGCTTGCCTTTTTGTCATCCACACGCTTTCAAGGAGGCACTTGTGTGGTGGCCCACTTAGAAATAGCTTATCCGCTTTGAATAAAATTCTACCATCTTCGACCTTTTTTATTTCAATACTGGCGAGAACTGCTTCACTGATGTTGGCATCGCTTACGTTGGCGATGGTTTTTTCTTCTTCTTTGTTCTGTTTAGCAAAGCTTGTAGTGGGTGCGAGGGCGACACCTAATACCATTTTTTTCATGATGTTGACTCGGTGTACCCAAAACAACTGAACCTGTCAGAAGCTCAAGGCAAAACGAGTGTAACAACAGATAAGTTGTACTCACCGCAGTTACTCTCCGATCCCGGAGTGGGTATTCCGATTTCGAAATATAAGCTAGATCTTTCAACTTAAAATCTATTAAATAATTGAAAATTAAAGTTATTTAAAGTTGGCATTAATCTCGCTATTAATGTTTGGTCAATGAGGAGGGGAAATGGATCTAGTCAAACCAGCGAAGCCAAAAAAGACCACACATTATATTGTGGTTGCCTGTTTAATGGTGGTGATAGTTTTTTATCTGCTGTGGCAACAATGGACATCTCATACTAGTGTGATGCGCACAGAGATACTGGTAGCAGAGGTGAAACAAGGGCCGCTTACTTTGTCAGTGGATAGCTTTGGGGAATTACGTAGTGCCGAGCAGTTTTTATTAAACGCGCAAAGCGCGGCTATCGTTAAAACTATTCACCATAAAGCGGGTGCAATTGTGCATAAAGGCGACGTGATCGCCGAGCTTGTGAGCCCAGATCTTACGTTACAAGTTCAGCAAGCCAAACAAGCTTTGCGACAGTCGCGGGCCATAAAAGAGCAACTGTTACTGACTCAGCAAAGAGAGCTGCTAAATGAGCGAACACAGCTGATGCAAAAACAAGGTGCGCTTAAAACCTTAGTATTGCGTCACCGCGCGGAACAAAATCTCGCACAACAAGGCATTATTTCTGCACTGAATTTTGCCCAAACTGAAACCAGCTTGAGTACCTTGCAACATGAAATAACTCTACTAGAGCAGCAAACTGAACAGTTGCAAGCACTGCATGGTTCGGCCCTTACTCTTGCCAACGAGGAAATTAATATTCGTGAGCAAGAACTCAATAACTTACTAGAAAAGCAGCAACAATTAGAGGTTAGGGCTAGTACCTCAGGGATCCTTGAGCGCATGCCTTTAGCGCTTGGGCAGCAACTTAATATTGGCGATGAGATGGCATTAATCGGCTCTAACCAGTCGTTGATGGCGGTATTATCTGTGCCGCAGTCCCAAGTGCGTTGGGTTGAAACAGGCCAAGACGTTATGGTGAAGATGCAGGCCAATATCATAAAAGGTAAAGTACTCCGAGTTGACCCTGTGGTGACAAACAATAGTGTGGAAGTTGAGGTGAGTTTACCAAATACACTACCAAAGCAGGCACGCTCGCAGCTGAGTATCTCCGCCAGTATTGCCATTAAGCACCTTACCAATGCCACTTATGTACAGCGTCCCGCCAATGCTAAAGACAATCAAACACAGACTTTCTTTGCGCTGACTAGTGATGAAACCGCAAAGCCGGTGGAAATCACCTTTGGTGCTTCAACTGGGAAATATATTGTTATAAATTCTGGCGTTGAAGCCGGGAGACGATTAATCATTTCTGATCTAGCCTACCTTGCCAGTCTAGATGAGACAATCTTATTAAAGTAGGAATATCAAAATGATAGTGCTTAAAAATATTAATAAAGTGTTCGAAACCGAAGAGCTACAAACACATGCACTGAGAAATATTTCACTGGAAATAGCAAAAGGCGATTTTATTTCGATCTCTGGTCCCTCTGGTTGTGGTAAATCTACTTTATTATCCATCATTGGTTTAATTGACCAAGCAACAAGTGGTAGTTATACGATTGGTGCTCATGATGTGACAACGCTGACGCTTGATCAGGCTGCTGAGCTTCGTAATGAACACATTGGGTTTGTCTTTCAGGCTTTTAATCTCATTGATGAAATTTCGGTATTCGATAATGTCGCTTTACCCCTAAAGTACCGTCCTGAGAAGTTGAGTAAGGCAGAAGTAAAGCTGCGAGTCGAGTCTTGTTTACAAAAGGTTGGGCTGTCGCATCGCGTTCAACACAAGCCTAATCAGTTATCAGGCGGGCAGCAGCAACGTGTCGCCATTGCTCGTGCTTTGGTGACCGATCCAAGCATTTTACTGGTAGATGAACCAACTGGTAACTTAGATTCGAAAAGTGGCGATCAGGTAATGCAATTGATTGCTGAATTGCATCAGCAAGGCACTACCGTTTGTATGGTGACGCACGATCCTCGTTATGCCGATATGGCTCCAAGGCAGGTGAAGTTGTTTGATGGCGAGCTGTTAGGTACCGTCGCTTCTGCTCCACCTGTTAGTTTACGCGCATAGAGAGGGTGTCATGCAAGTGTTCAACTTAGGCCGAGTAAATATCTATCATGTTAGTGTTGTGACTACGCTGAGCTGCGTATTCGTTGTGATGCTTGTCGCAATGGGGATGTTACATAGCTTGTATTTCTCACCTTTGCCGTATTCAAACGCAGAACGTATTGTAAAGCTTGAATACCCAATGTTTGATGAAAATGGCAACGAGAGCAGCGAAGCCTTTAACTACCCATCATTAATGCATTTATACGAGCATAAACCTGTGACAATGGAGCAGTTGGCTATGGTGCATTATGCTGAGCAATTGCTAACTTCGGATGCCGATGCACCACAGGTTGAATCGGCTTATGTCTCGCCCGAGTGGTTTAGTATTTTTGATATGCCGCTTGCGATGGGCCGGGTTGTTACTGAACCCGTAAATGAGAGCAGCCCTGTCGCTGTGCTTAGCTATCAAGCTTGGCAAAGTCACTTCAATGGTGACCCCGATATTTTAAATAAAACGCTGCGTCTGGATGAGCGAGAGTTTACAATTGTCGGTGTCGCAGCAGAGCAATTTTATGAGCCCAACTTAAAAAAGCTCACACACAACACTGCGGTTTGGCTACCTTGGCAATATAACCTAACTTTAGAGGAAGCAAAGCCGTACTGGTGGAACCGCTACGCGGTTAATTTGATGGTGGGTAAACTGGCTACAGGTGTGAAGCATGCACAAGTTAGCCTCTCACTTTCAAACGAAATGAACACACTTTGGCGTAGCAAAGTGAGCGACAGTGAGTACTTTGCGAAATGGCATATTGGCATTCGCGCGGTGCCGTTAAAATCAATTATACTCGGTAAATCCCCCTTATTGTTGTTTGGGGTGTTTGTGGTATCGCTCGGCTTACTTGGTATAGCGCTATTAAATATTAGTAATTTATATCTTGCAAGGCTCAGCCAGATCCAGCGCAGGTTGGCAATTCAAGCGGTGGTGGGAGCAAAAATAAGAGATATTGCGCTGATGCAATGGTTACCATTGCTAGCACTTTGCTCAGTATCACTCGTGGTTGCAATTGGCGCGTCTTATGTTATTTGCCAATGGCTACAGACAAAACTCGTTGGACTGTTGCCGCAAGCGCAGCTGATAGCACTAACTTGGCAAAGTGTGCTCGCATTAGCACTGGTCGCTTTATTGGCTAGCTGTTTATTGTTGCTAGGTGGAATGTCAGCAATACGCTTTCGCCACTTAACGCAAATGCTAAAACAAAGTGGCAAGGGCACAGCTGTTGTTATGAGTTCGCGAGTGCAACGGATCATGGCAGTGAGTCAGTTAAGTATCTCTATTACCTTGATATTCTTTTGCTTTAATGTTGGTGTTTCTGCCATATCTCATCTCAAAAGTGCTTATGCAGTAGATCTCAAGAATAAATACGAAGTCACGCTCTATGCTCCTGATACAATGCCGAGAGACGAGTACGAAGAGATAATGCGTCAAGCCAGTGAGGTTTTGGCAAATACTGCAGAAGTAATTGCGGTAAGTCGAAGTCGCTCACCTATTGGACAGAGTGTTGACACTTGGTCATTGCAAGAGGTTGAGACGCTCAAACGAGTGCACCCTGTTGGTCGAGTAGTGGATAGTAGCTATCTCGAATTTTTCTCTTTGCCATTACTACAAGGGCAGTTTTTCGATAGTGAAGCAGTGCGTCGAGGCGATCAGCAGCTAATTATCAATAAAACTTTTGCTGAGCAGCTAGGTGGAGAGGAAAAGGCGCTAGGCAAACGCTTGAGTTTTGACATTACAGACGAAGATGCGGCATTTGAAGTTATTGGTGTTGTGGCCGATTTAGCTGTGCCGGGTGAGCCCGTATTACCCTATGTTTATCGAGCAGTACAAGGCAATAGGACAGCGTTAATAAAGACTCAGCAGCCGGTTACTAAATCCCATTTCGCCGAGCTGCTAGCTCAGGTTCATCCTGCATTGAAAATCTTTAGTTTTAAATCACTTGCAGCGCAGCGTGAGCAATACCTGTTGACTGATACTTTGGTCACCTACGGGGCACTATTTATACTTGCACTGGCGTTGCTGCTGGTTGTTGTTGGTTTAATCGGCGTGTTCCGATATAGCCAGTCACTTAAAGTTGTCCATTATGGTACAAAGATGGTTATGGGTGCCAAACACAGCGATCTAACTCAAGAGGATCTTATCACCCACTTTAAGCACATAGGTATCGCGTTAATTATCGCCCTGATGGGCTGTTTATTATTATCGCCGTACTTTCAGCAAACATTTAATGTGGCAGAGTTTTCGGTTGCGGCTGCGGGGATAGTGTTGGTGTCGAGTGTGTGTTTATACTTTTCACTGCAACAAATACTGCGCAGACCACTCAATGCGTTGATCAATCCTTCTGAGTTAGAGAAGTGATAAGTATGACATTATGGCGTACGTTATTGGGGCGGCTTTGGCATAGTCTTCGACAAAATCTGATGTTAGTTGCGTTATTGGGCAGCGCTTTCGCCGCGATGCTAATGAGTATTGGCTTATCATGGCAGGCTTATCAGCCGCTACCTTATCCGCAAAGCGATAAACTCTTTTGGCTACAGGGTGATATGTTAGATGAACATGACAAGACGATCATGGAAAATGCGATTTCCACACCCGTTGCTTGGCAGTTAGCTCAAGACAAACAGTTGTTTGATAAAGCCTCCGCGGTATTTTATAGCCATAGCTTATTGCGTGGCTCAGTGGTTGAGCCAAGGGTCGAGACAACTTATGTCAGTGATGATTTCTTTTCACTCTTTGATATTACTTTAAAGGAAGGGCGGTGGTTTTCCCAAAGTGATGTTCTTGGTACAGCACCTAATGAAATTGTTGTGACAGAGTGCTTTGTGCAGCAACATTTTCCTGATGAAAACATGATAGAACAGAGCATTCAACTTGATGAGCGTCGTTATACCGTGGTGGGAGTGGCCGCGTGCGACGAGTCCGAACCGCAATTATATCAATCTAACCGGATGAGTGAGGTATTTTTGCCATTCGCCCTTATGATGGGTGACCGTATTACGGGTATGGATCATTTGGCGGTAAGAAGCGACTTATTTCTTGTAGGTCGTATAAAGCAAGGCAATGTACAGGCGCAATTAACGCTTTTACAAACACAGTTTCAAGCTGTATTTGAGCAAGCTCAGTTAGAACAAGCGATATCTGGTCGTGCGACGCTCAAATTTTCGTTGTTACCACTTGCAGATAAACTAAAAGGGCAGCTAAGAACAACGACGCAATGGTTAGCATTTGCAGGCGTTGGGCTACTTATCATTACCTTAGTGAATGCATTTTCACTCTACTTGTTAGATTTTAAATCCAAACAAAACCAGCTGGCACTGGCGATTGTACTCGGTGCTAAGCGCGGCAATCTGCAACTAGAGCAGTGGTGTTATATTGCCTTAATTTTTTTATTTGCGTCATTGGTTGCCATAGGGATAGCGAAAGCTGGCGTTTGGCTAATGCAGTTTTGGGCAAAGGAGGCTTTAGCACACGTAGTTTGGCTAACGTTGCCTTGGTGGAGCTTCTTGTTGGTGGTTGTCTTTGCTCAACTCTGTGCACTGGTGTTTGTAAAACTTGCAATGTCTCAGGTGTCGTTTAAGGATATTCGTAGTCAATTAAGTGGCTCAGGAAAAGGACAGGTCAAACAATTACCTAAGTCAATGAGTCAAGCCTTACTCGGATTGCAAATTGGTGTGGGTATAGTCACAATGAGCTTTGCATTTTGGCTATTGAGTTACTTTGGTGGGCAGCTAAATACATCAAGTGGTTTTAACTCAAATAACCTTTATTTTGTTGAGTTACAGCAAAGTAACTACGAACGCAGCTCAGATGCTATTCAAGCAAGATATAATCAAGCGATGATAAATTTGTCGGCGCTTAGACAACACCCAAGTGTCGAGAGTGCTGCTCTGGCTGGCGTATTACCTCATGAGTTTGTATTTCTGGAGTCGCTGAGCCTAGTTGATGATGGCAGCGACTCAGTCGTCGCTTATTTACAGCTCAGTGGGCCAAGTTACTTTAGCACTTCAGGCCAAAGATTTATTGCTGGTGGCGGATTCTCTGAGGATGGCTTAGCTATCAATAGTTCGGGAAAAAAAGTGGTGCTCAATCAGCTTTTAGCACAGCGCCTTGGCGTGACTGCGGCAGATATCGGCATGACCATCTACGACAAAAACCAGCGCCCTATTACCCTTGTGGGCATTGTTGAAAATACCTTCAGCCATACCTCCCAAGCACAAGCCTTGGCTTATCTACCTTTTAATTTTATTAGTGGAAATATTTTGGTGCGGGCCAAAGTGGGGGAGAAACTAGACTTGCATACGATTACTGCTTTGTACAAACAGCAAAACCCAAGCCAATCGATCTTAAAGCTCGTTGATATCAAGTTGCGGATGCAGCAACTCAATAAAGCAGCCATGCTGAGCTTTTTAGCAGGGCTGGTGATCGCACTGATGATGTTAATACAGGTAGTTGCAGGTATGTATGGTTTGCTCGGTTATCTTGCGATATTGAGTGCGCCAATTTTTAATATCAAACGTCTAGTCGGCGCTAAGACTATTGATATTTTGATAGAGCAATGCCAAAACCGAGTATCTATTATCGCGGTGGCTGTTGTTATTGCCGTGTGTTTCTCTCTAGTGATGGCGAGTATATTTGGCATTTTGAGTGGGCAGCTTGGGATCTATTTATTGCTGGCCGTCGTATTAATAGGGAGTTTTATTTTAGCGCTTGAGTTTCATCATGTAGCAAAGCAGATCTAGTCGATGATTGTGACAAAAAATCAAAGAAGTTGTTATGTATCTTGCAAAAGCCATACTTGAAAAGGTCTTTATATATCAATCTCGTAAATGTTTAATTGTTTGAAATTACTTAATAATTTTTGATGCTTTAGCGTGACTATAAATAGATGTTCTACAGGTGTAACAGATTCTTACAAATGTCACATCCGAGAACGCAATAAACTTGCTACTATACGGTCAGAAAATTATCAATAGGTATTGTCATGCAAGCTAAAATTCTAAAATGGATTCTACCCTTTACCGTGCTTATAGTGGGTGTTGTTGGATTTAAGGTCATCAATGCAGTGGCTAAAAGTGAACCAGAGAAGCAGGAAGTCGATTCTCGCCCTGTTGTTGAAGTTGAAACAATCACTGCGCAAGATCACCAAGTGGTGATCCAAAGTTATGGCGAAGTAAAACCGCTAGAGAGCACGCAGCTTTCTATTCAGGTCTCGGGCGAGGTTGAATACTGGCACCCTAACTTTGTCGAAGGTGGGCTGGTACAAAAAGGCGAGGTGCTGCTTCGCATTGAGCAAGATAACTACGAAGCTGCATTGCTCCAAGCGGAAGCTGAACTTGCAAGGGCCGAAGCGCAGCTTATTGAAGAGCAAGCACAAGCTGACGTTGCTGCTGATGAAGCAAGAAGGTTTCCAAATAAAAAGCACACCGACCTATTTTTGCGTAAACCGCAAGTCATGAGTGCCAAAGCCTCAGTAAAATCTGCAAAAGCCGCATTACAGCGTGCAAAACGAGATCTAGAAAACTGTGAAGTGATTGCACCTTACAATGCGTTGGTGGTGAAAAAAGACGTTGGTCTTGGCCAGTTTGTTTCCATGGGTAGCTCTGTCGGTACTGTCAATAACATCGAAACTGCAGAAGTCATTATTCCTATCGCGGGTTTTGATTCTGTTTTTCTACCTGAGCGAGTATCAGGGCTTGCTGCCACGGTTTATCAGCGTGGCGTGAATGCCTTTACTCGTGAAGCGGTAATTGATAGAGACCTAGGTACTGTTGACCAACAAACTCGCATGAACAACCTAGTGGTACGTATTAACGACCCGTACGGTCTCACAACGCGTCAGCCAGCGATAAAATATGGTACGTATGTACAAGTTAGCTTTGCGGGTAAAACGTTAAAACAAATCTACCGCCTACCTCAAGATATCGTGAATAATCAGTCGGTTTGGTTGCTTAATCAAGATAACCAGCTTGAGCCACGTAAAGTGCAAGTTATCCGCGAAGAGGGTGAGTTCTTTCTAATTGGTGATGGCATCACAAGTCGCGATAAAGTGGTCATGACACCACCTGAATATCCACAAAAAGGCATGGAAGTTAAAGTTGCTGGCACGGACTCGTCATCAAAGCCAAGTAGTCAGCCGGAAAAGCTGTAACAGCAAGGAGCGACCATGAGTGATATAGAAAAAACATCGCAGCGCGGTATTATCGCCTATTTTGCGAATAATACGGTAGCAGCGAACTTGTTGATGGTCTTCATACTGATAATGGGTTTTATCAGTTATATGACTATCCAAAGACAAATGTTTCCAAACTTTGAGATCAATTATGTGACGGTGTCAGCCGTATATCCTGGCGCGTCTCCTCAAGAAATTGAAGAGGGGATCTTGATCAAAATTGAAGAAGCATTAAAAGACGTTACAGAAATCAAAAAAGGGGTTTACCGTGCCGCTAGAGGCAGCGGTAGTGCGCAACTTGAAATCTATAAAGATGAAGACTTAACGGAAGTCGAAGATAAAATTCGCTCGCGTGTGAATAGTATCGCGACCTTCCCAGCGTCCATGGAGCCTGTGCAGGTTCAGCTTATAGAGTTTCGTCAAGACGTAGTGAACATTGCGCTTGCAGGTAATCTACCGTTGAATGCGCTCAAGCCAATTGCTAAAGAAATTGAGGATGAGTTACTAGAAATTCCGGTGATATCACTGGTTGACCGCTCCACCCCTGACTACGAGATTGGTATTGAAGTAGATCCAGATGCTCTGCGACGTTACAACCTAACCATTAGTGATGTGAGCAATGCAATTAGACGTTATTCGACCAACATTTCAGCAGGTCAGATAAGGACGGAATCAGGCATTATTGCCGTGCGTGTTGAAAACCAAATGTACCGCGGTAATGAGTTTAGAAACATCCCTGTTAAGGTCGGCGATAACGGCGCGAAAATTTACCTTCAAGACATTGCAGAAATCAAAGATGGCCTAACTGAAGGTGAATACTATTTTCGTTTGAACGGTGAAAATGCGGTATTTTTAGCGGTTAAAGCGACCAAAGACCAAAACATGATCCCTATCGCTCAGGCGGTACATCAGTATATCGAAAAGAAAAATGCTGAATTACCAGCAGGCTTAAGATTAGAACCAATCGTTGATATGACGTACTACCTAAATGCTCGACTCGAAATGATGAAGAGCAATATGATCCAAGGTGCGTTACTGGTTGCCATCATGCTAACTATTTTCCTGCGTTTTAAACTCGCGCTTTGGGTAATGATTGGTCTGCCTGTTTGTTTCCTTGGCGCGTTCTTGTTTATGCCCGCACTTGGAATCAGCATTAATATTGTATCGCTGTTCGCCTTTATCATGGTGCTTGGGATCGTGGTAGACGATGCCATTGTCATAGGGGAAGCCGCTTACTCCGAAATTGAACGTAAAGGTCACAGTGTTAAAAATGTAGTGATCGGCGCTAAGCGTGTTGCAACGCCAGCAACCTTTGGTGTATTAACAACCATTGCGGTGTTTGCACCTATGTTGTTCTCATCAGGTCCAGAGAGCGCATTCTTTAAGTCAATTTCGGGCGTTATCATCTTATGTCTGGTGTTTAGTTTGATTGAATCAAAATGGATTTTACCAGCGCATATTGCCCACACTAAGATTAAACCACTGCGCCCAAACAGTCGTCGTGCTGCATTTAACAAGAAGTTCTTCGCCTTTGTTAATGGACCATACAGACGCTTTATTCAGCGCTGTGTCGAATGGCGATGGACGGTGTTTTTAAGCTTTGTAGCAATGTTGATATTTAGCTTAAGTTTGGTGACCTCTAATCTTGTACGTTTTATTCCTTTCCCCAAGGTGCCAGAGGACTATCCGAGAATTGAAGTTACTATGAACGATAATGTTTCGGATGAGCAAACCATTGCGGCAATGCAGTCGATCGAGTTAATGATGCACCATGTTGATAAAAACATTATGCAAGAATTCGGTCAAGGCATGATTAAGGATATATATTCTTGGAACGAAAGTCGCACGAAGGGCTTGGTATTATCAACGCTTGTTGATGAAGATTTAAGACCGTTTACCGCTTTTGAACTTGCGCGTCGTTGGCGTGAAGCAATGCCAGAGATCACTGCGGTGAAGTCAATCATTGTGTATGACAGTGTTGGCAATGAGGGCGGCGGTGAAGGCGAGTTTGGCTATCGCTTATTAGGCTCAGATATCGAGACTCTGAATGCGGCGGGCAGACAGCTTATTTCTATGCTTCAACAGCAACCTGGGTTATTTGATATCAGCTCGAGTATTGACCCTGCGAGTAAAGAAATGCAGATTGCGCTCAAACCAGTGGCGTATGAGCTAGGTTTGCAACTGGCTGATGTTGCTATTCAGGTTGGTAATAGCTTCTACGGTGGTGAAGCGCAGCGGGTTATTCGTGATGGTGAAGAGATCAAAGTGATGGTGCGTTATCCTGAACTAGATCGTAAAGCCTTGGCTTCACTTAAGCGTACTATCATCACTACGCCAAAAGGCAAAGAAGTGATGCTAGGCGACGTCGTAGAGTTTACCGAGAAACCGGGTATCAATTATATTCGTCGTGAAGATGGCTTTAGAACGGTATACGTATACGGTAGCATCGATGAAGAGCTGATTGAACCTGATGCGGTGGTTAAGAATATTGAAGAAAATATCTTACCAGAACTACTTAAGCAGTTCCCAGGCGTAAAAACTAAGCTGGGTGGTAGTGTGGAAGAGCGCCAAGCACAAACCAGTGAGCAGATCTTATTCTTTGCAGCTGGTATGTTGATGGTTTATATCTTATTGGCTGTACCGCTCAAGAGCTATGCGCAACCACTTATCGTGATGTCAGTAATCCCATTTAGCTTAGTCGGTGCGCTATGGGGTCACTTAGTGTTTGGCTTAGATATGAGTACTATGTCTATGTTCGGGTTAGTAGCCGCAGCAGGTGTTGTGATTAATGACTCCTTGGTAATGACGGACTATATCAACCAAGCACGTGCCGAAGGCGTTAAGCTTAAAGAGGCGGTTATTGAAGCGGGCTGTGCACGCTTTAGGGCAATCACGCTAACCTCTATTACGACGTTTGCTGGTGTCATGCCAATCATCTTTGAAACAAGCCTACAAGCAAGGTTTGTTATTCCGATGGCGGTATCACTTGGATTTGCCGTGTTATTCGCAACGCTTATCACGCTTGTGTTAGTGCCAGCCCTATACATTATCTTAACCGATGTGCAGGGGGCAGGTTCACGCTTAAAAGCGAAGATCAGACGCAAGCCTAAGTCTGACGATAATCAATTAGAGGAAGCGGAAGCCTAGAAACTCCCGTTTACACTAAACAATGCAAAGGTCGCGCAATCATGTTCGGCCTTTTTCTTTGCGCGCTGGTGTGGCACTTGAATCATGATACACTGGTGAAAAATAACGAATTTAGGATGACTACTTGGTGATGGAAAAAACTCAACCGCTAGCCAGAAAGCAGCCGAAATCCTTGCTGCATCATAATCATGAGCGTATCGATAACTACTACTGGATGCGTGATGACGAGCGTAAAAATGCCGACGTATTGGCACATCTAAAAGCAGAGAATGATTACTGTGAAGCGCAAATGGCGCCTCACCAAGCGCTGCAAACCCAGCTGTTTGAAGAAATGAAAGGTCGTATTGTAAAAGACGATAGCTCGGTGCCTGCAAAAGATGGCAACTATTGGTATGTAAGTGAAGTGAGTGGTGATGATGAATATGCTAAGTATTATCGCGCATCACAAGAAGATTTTACGGATAAAAAGCTACTGTTAGACATTAATCAGTTAGCCGCTGGCAACGAGTTTTACGACATCGGTGATATTACCGTAAGCCCAGATGAGCAATTGCTTGCCTATAGTGAAGATACCGATGGGCGTCGAATTTACACCATCAAGTTTCTTGATTTAAACACCAATACATTACTACAAGACGTGCTGTATAACACGGAAGGTCAGGTAATTTGGGCGAACGACAATAAAACCGTATTTTATGTCAAAAAAGACGAGCAAACGTTGCTCGGCTTCCAAGTGTATCGCCATGTATTGGGAACGCCACAAAGCGATGATATTTTGGTGTTTGAAGAGCAAGATCGCCAATTTTATATGGGATTGGGTAAAAGTCGTGATGAAAGTGCTATTTATATCTATCTTGCAGCGACGGAAACGAGCGATCAGTTAATCCTGGATGCAAACGACCCTTGCGGTGAGTTTAGCACCCTTATTCCAAGAGAAATTGGCCATGAATATGGTCTTGAAAAAATGGGAGAGTTCTTTTACATCCTGAGTAATAAGAATGCTAAAAACTTCCGTTTAATGCGTGCAACAGCGGCAACCGTTGGTGATGTTGAACAGTGGGAAGAGTTAGTTGCCCATCGCGACCATGTACTATTAGAAGGCTTGGAGCTTTTCAATAGTCACTTTGTGCTGACAGAGCGTGAACAAGGGCAGATCCGCTTTGTTGTTCATGATTATCAAGGGCAAAGCTACCACCTTGGATTTGATGATGCTTGTTACTTTGCCACGGTAGGAAATAATCCGGAGCCAAGTTCAAGTAATATTCGTATTCACTACTCGAGCATGACAACTCCAAGCTCAGTGTACGATTGTGATTTAACTACAGGTAAGAAAACGCTTAAAAAGCAGCAGCAAGTTTTAGGTGATTTTAAGCCTGAATATTATCACTCTGAACGTCTGCATATTACCGCAAGAGATGGCGTTAAAGTCCCTGTATCTTTGGTGTATCGCAAAGATAAGTTTAACCAAGACGGTAGCAATCCATTATTGCAGTATGGTTATGGTTCTTATGGTATTACTATCGATCCTAACTTCTCTAGTCAAATTCTAAGCCTATTAGATAGAGGATTTGTATACGCGATTGCGCATATTCGAGGTTCTGAGATGCTTGGCCGTGAATGGTATGAGCACGGCAAAAAAGCCCATAAGCAAAATACCTTCAACGATTTTATTGATGTTACCAAAGCCTTGGTTGAACAGGGCTACGGCCATAAAGACAAAGTGTTTGCATCAGGTGGAAGTGCAGGCGGCCTGTTAATGGGTGCAATTGCAAACCAAGCTCCAGAGCTGTATTTAGGGTTAGGCTGCCATGTGCCTTTCTTGGATGTGTTAACTACCATGTTGGATGAGTCAATCCCATTGACCACCAACGAGTATGATGAATGGGGTAATCCGAATAATGAAGCGGACTACCAGACTATTTTAGCATATTCACCGTATGACAATATTGAAGCCAAAGCCTATCCAAATATTCTTGTGACCACAGGTCTGCATGACTCGCAAGTGCAGTATTGGGAGCCCATGAAGTGGGTTGCTAAGCTTAGAGAATATAAAACGGATGATAACGTACTGATTTTTAAAACCGACTTGGAAGCGGGTCACGGTGGGGCGTCAGGCAGGTTTAAAAGCCTGCATGAAAGAGCGCTAGAAATGGCATTCTTTATCAGCTTGTTGGATGGTAGGTCGGAGCTTTAGCTCGACTCGTACATCCCAGCTTTGGCTTGATAACAACGTTATAAAAGCTCGCGAGGTGAACTCGCTCCTACCAGAGGGAACCTAGGTAGGAGTTGGCCCAGCTTGTAGGTCGGAGCTTTAGCTCGACTCGCACATCCCAGCTTTGGCTTGATAACAACGTGATAAAAGCTCGCGAGGTGAACTCGCTCCTACTAGAGGGAACCTAGATAGGATCTGGCTCTGCTTGTAGGTCGTAGCTTTAGCTCGACTCGTACATCCCTGCTTTGGCTTGATAACAACGTTATAAAAGCTCGCGAGGTGAACTCGCTCCTACCAGAGGAAACCTAGGTAGGAGTTGGCCCAGCTTGTAGGTCGGAGCTTTAGCTCGATAACAACGTGGTAAAAGCTCGCGAGGTAAACTAGCCCCTACTCGGAAAACCCGCGTAGGGGCAAGCTATCTTAGTTTAAATACGCTTTAAGCATCCACACCAACTTTTCTTGCTCTTTGATGTAATCACTCATTAGCGCAGCTGTGCCTTCATCTTCGGCTTCGCCCGCCTGCGCTAGAATCTCACGCTGCATAGAAATAAGCGTTGTGTAACCATCAAGCAAAGTTTCTAGTGCTTGCGTACCATTGCTGATCCCTTTTGCTTCTTGAATTTTGCTGGTTTCCAAATAATCAGAAAACGCATGCAATGGGTTGCCTTCAATCGTCAAAATACGCTCTGCGATTTCGTCTACCTTCTCAAGTAATAGCGTATAAATTTCTTCAAATTTTAGGTGTAGTTCAAAAAACTCACGACCTTTGATGTTCCAGTGAAAACCGCGGGCATTCATATATTGAATTTGGTAGCTACTTAGTAGCGTATTAAGTGACGTTACCAGTGCTTGGCTCTTTGCTTTGTCTAAACCGATAGAATTAATGTTTGTCATGCGATGCTCCTTGTTGATTCACAGTCAGTATGGCGCAACCTTAGGTGATTGCCCAATGATTAAAATCAAAGCGTTTAATCGGAAAAATCAATGGTTAAAATCAAAACATATCAAATATTAATACAAGATGACGTTGGGATGAGCGCGTTAAAAAACAAGATGAAACCCCAAAAAGCGCTCAAAAATAACAAGGTGACATGAATACTTGGCAGGAATAAAGCTTGCCAACTTTTACCAAAATCTTACCAGAGCGCGTAGTTTTTGATCTAAGACAAGTGTTTAATCACGTTCGTATTTTGGCGGTTTGAAACCTTGATTTAGGTCAAAATATCACCGCACTGTAAGCGCATAATCATTTCATCAAGACACAAAAAACGCGGTGTCTACTACTTGAGGAAATGAGTATGAAAGGCAAAACACAATCAGAACATAAAATGGAACTCGTCGTCGTTGTTATCGCTCTAGTAGCATTTGTTGTTGGGCTAGTGGGTCACTTAGCTGGCGCAAGTATCGCAAACTCAGACACCTTTGGTTATATCGCTGCACCAGTGCCGCTAGTAGTTGGTTTGATCGCTGTGATTGCTTACAAAGTGGCTGCAAGCGCAGAGCACTAAGGCCTCTCTAACAGCTCGCAGATATAGTCCATTACCGCACGGGAATATATTAAGCTGGTATGGCTGAGATGAAATACTTTGTGCTCGGCCATGCCACTGAGCTTGGTTTCTTCTAACAACACAGTACCATCCGACTGGCTACCTTTTTGTAGTAGTGGCATTAGTCCAATGGGTAAGTCGCCGGCAATACTGTAAAGCTTGGCGTCGAAAGGCCAATCTTGATTGTTAGATAATAAAAATTCCACACTGTTTTTTAACAGTAGCTCCAGTCCTTTGTCGTGCATATGCTTGGCAATGGCACTGCCTTTATGTGGTGTCCCCAAGGTCACCACTTTTTTTACTTGCTTGCTCGTTGCAGAACCTCGCTCTAAATACGCCCTTGCAACTAAGCCCCCCATGGAGTGGCAAACGAGTGCGGCAGGGCGGTCGCCAACAAAAGTATCAATAGCGGCGCAAATCTCATCAATGTTTGGCGTTAACGTGTTATAGCTTAAATTGAGAATACGGTAGCCCGATTTACCTAAGCGAGCGCTAAGCGGCCGCATCACAAACCCAGACATGTACAAGCCATGTAGCACTACAATGCTTTCGATTTTGGCGCTCACGGTAATATTGAGTGGAATAGGAGAGTGGTTCATGCCGCCTCTTTAAACTTGAATACTTCTAAGCCTTGTGCGAGTGTACCACCCTCACTTGAATACTTGATGTATGAATCAAGTCAAATTGAAAAGTTATTATCTTAGAGCCAGTGATCTTGGCTAATCAAATTGCCACTCTTGCTTGTAATCGTACCTAAAGCCAATGGAAATGGAATCCATATCCACTTGATTATCAAAGGACTTGTTCAAATATTCCAAGTGCACTCTGAGCGGCGGTATTGGTAACCACTCAAGTGTAACATTGTAGCCATCAAAGCTCTGATTTAGCGGATCGTGACTGCCGTACCCGTCATCAAAATCAAAATATCCGGTCTTGAGCTTATAATGTTTTGCGAGTTGATAGGCCAGAGAAAGATCAAAGGTGTGGCCTTGTCGAGAATCAAGTGCGCTCACGCGTTGATAGTCTTTGTCCTGATAGGCCATGGCAGCGTAAAAGCGAGAGTTAAATTGATAGGCCAGTGCGCCAGACCAGAGTTGGTTTTCACCAATATGTTGCTCGTTATCGTACACATCGTTTTGTTGATAAGTAATTGCGGCATGTAAACCTGCGTTATCGTAACTTAATCCTGTGTTGAATAAATCCGTTTGATTATCACCTTTATCACCATTAAATTGGCCTGCGGCGATAAACGTCATTGGCCCCAATTCGTAGCGGTAAGTAACTAAATTATCAACGAAAAAAATACTCTCTGGATCGTAAGCAAATGGACTGCTGGCGTGATTAAAAATATCAACGTATTCGGCGATAAACAGATACTGTGCAGGTCTTTGCTTGCCGATACCAAATCGGCCATACGGCGTACCTAGCGCAGTATAAGCACGGCGCGATTTGCCAAAATTTCCCTCATTGGCGAGATCGATGCCCCATTCACCATGAAGTTCGGCCTGCCAGCCCGGCATAAATTCATGAGTCACTTTAATCCCTGCGTGGGATAAGGCGTCACGAACATCCCAGTTACTTTCGTCATCTTGGTTTATTACGCCAAATGTCGGGCGTATTGTGGCGTAGGCTTTGAGGGTGGTTGAGGGCTCGGTCAGTGGTTTTACGGGGTCACTTTGTGGTGTTGACTTTGCCACTGGAGCAGCGACCTTTAGGTCGCTATTTTGCGTCATAAATCGAGCTTTAAGCTCAGCCAATTGTCGCTCAAGATTTTCAATGTCGGCCATGGTGACAGGGCGATCGGCTGCCAAAACTGCTGAAGAAGTCAGTAAACAGGCTAGGCCAATCAGTGCGGTTGAGTTGCTCAAAGTAAAATTCATGGTTTTTACATCGCTCAGTTGCCAATAATCGAATTATAGACAACACTTTTGATATTCGAGCACTTTTTATTCAGGCTGTTGAATATGAAGATCCGCACTAAGTTCTCTGTGACTTCTGCCATAGTGATCTTATTGATCATCACCACAACGACGCTTTCTACTTACTGGTTTGTTAGCGATTCGGTGAAAACCAAAACCCATGCTTATGTAACCGACAGCACGCAATTGCTGGCTGTGAGCATAGAGAATTGGTTGGCCGGTAAAGCAACGCAAATTAATGTGATAAAAAGTCAGTTAGAGCAAAACTTTAGCGATGATAACTTTCAGCAAGCGTTGAATACACCAGTATTTAAAAGCGAGTTTCTGCTTACTTTTGGTACTTTGGCAAATGAGGAGGGGCTCAGGTCAAACAACCCTGCTCGTAAAAATCCTCCTGGCGTAGATTTTAGAGAGCGAGCTTGGTATCAACTTGGTAAAAATCAAAATAAAACGGTTTATACCAGCCCGTATACTGATGCGGCGACAGGCGAATTGTTGCTATCGGTAGTGTCTCCCATCGTAGTTAATGGTAAATTTAAAGGGGTTATTGGGGGAGACTTAAGCCTAAAAACCATTGCCAATAGTGTCAATCAGGTCAATTTTGATAATACCGGTTATGCCTTTTTGGTCGACAAGTCTGGTAATATCATTTCTCATCAACATGCCGAATTTAACGGCAAAAAACTGAAACAGGCATACCCTGCATTACGCTTAGGTAGCGTAGATAAGTTGCAAGAAGTAGATACCAAAGAAGGCAACAGGCTGTTTTACTTACATTCGCTTGATAATACCTTTGGTACGGATTGGTATTTGGCAGTGTTAATCGATAAATCAAAAGCCTATAAAACACTAACCGAAATTACTATAAACTCCCTGATCATTGCCATTTTAGCCGTGGCTATTGGAGTATTCTGCGTACGGACTTTAGCAATTCACTTACTCCAACCATTACGGGATTTGGAATCTGCGATCACCAGTATGGCAAATGGAGGTGGTGACTTAACTCGGCGCTTAAAAATCGTTAACGAAGATGAATGCGGCACAGTTGCACGACAATTCAATCTCTTTTTAGGCTTTTTGCATGGGTTGGTAAGTAATGTAAAAGAACGTGCAGACGAAGTGGTGATAAGCAGTGATGCCGCCAAAGAGTTGTCGACGCATTCTTCACAGAAACTTGATCAACAAGTTAGCCTGATTGAAAACCTCGCTACCGCGATGAATGAAATGAGCACTACCTCGACCGAAATCGCGGGTAACGCGCAGCAAGCCGCAAGCTCCATCACCTCGGTAAATGAAAAGACCTCCGAAGGGCAAGAGATATTCTTTAAAGCGCGAAGCCAAATTAATGCATTGGCTGACGATATTACTGCATCGTACGAGCTAAGTACGCAACTTGCAGAATATAGCCAAAATATCGAGAATATTCTTTCAGTCATCAATGGTATTGCAGAACAGACTAATCTATTAGCACTTAACGCTGCAATTGAAGCCGCACGTGCCGGAGAGCAAGGTCGTGGTTTTGCGGTAGTGGCAGATGAAGTGCGCTCTTTAGCATCAAAAACACAGGAATCCACCACCGAAATTAAATCCATGATCGACCAGATCCAAGCCTCGTCCATTCAAGTTCAGCAATCCATGGGAAGCAGCCGAGATAAAACCCAGCAATGTGTTTCACAAACCGAACAAGCAACACATATGCTAGAAGAAATCTCAGAAGCAGTAAAAGAGCTTATGGATCGCAATATCCAAATTGCGACCGCCATCGAAGAGCAAAGTGTGGTGATTGAAGAAATCAATAAAAATACAATACATATCAACGATATCAGCGTTGAAGTCGGCAGCTTTTCAGACAAGCAATATAGTGCCAGCGAAGAACTCGCGAAAAGCGCCCATGAGCAAGAAGCGCTGCTGTCTAAGTTTACGCTGTGAAAATATCGGTGACTAACAGGGCTTGTATACCCACCGTTTGCTTAATAGGAAATTGCCCGCCGTCGCTAAGAGTATACCCAAGGCAAATGCAACATGTACGTTGGTAAGTGGTAAAAAAAGCCAAAATACACCTAGGTTCACAACGCCAAATAAATGGCTGATAAGTATATGTTTGGATAGCTGACTAATAACACGCACCCGTTGTGCTTGTGTAAAAGTGAAAAACCTATTACCTAACCATGTTGTCATCACTGCACACCAAAATGCGATTAACCTTGCGAAAAATGGCGTAGATGAGTTAGCTAAAAGCGTGCTAAAAACACTCCAGTCAACTACAAAGCCTGCTCCTCCAACACATAAAAAACGAAAAAACTGCATAACAAGCCACCTCAAAATAACAGAGCTTGCTAAATAGCAGGTCAAAAAAAAGTCGTCCCAATGTAGACATTTTTTCGACATTGTTAATTTTAAACTGCGCTAAATGCAATAATTGGAACAGAGTTATGACCAAGCTAATGGTTGCCATTGATAGGTCGAATAAGGCCCGTACGCAGCGCAAAATACGTTACACCAATAGGGCACTTATCTCTTTAATAGTCCCTGCGTTTAATGAACAAGAGGTACTTAACACGATACATCATAAATTATGTACCGTGATTGCTACACTGCCTGAGTATCGATTCGAATTGATCTACATCGACGATGGAAGTACAGATGAGTCATGGCAAATGATGTGCCAGTTAAATAACAGTTTTTCATCTGTAGTTTGCCTGCAAATGAGCCGTAATTTTGGTAAGGAGGCTGCGTTAACTGCTGGATTTGAACATGCGCAAGGCGATGCGGTGATCCCTATTGATGCTGATTTACAGGATCCACCAGAGTTATTGCCAAAAATGCTTGAGGCGTGGAAAAAGGGTTTTGATGTAGTCAATATGAAACGCAGTGCCCGCGAAGGAGAGTCGTGGTTAAAAACAGCGAGTGCTCGGTGCTATTATAAATTACTTAATTGGGTATCAGATAGTCCAGTAGAAGAAGACGTTGGTGATTTTAGGCTATTAGATCGCAAAGTCGTTGATGCTATCAACACGCTTCCTGAGCGAAACCGCTATATGAAAGGGCTAATGAGTTGGCCTGGGTTTAATCAAACGACCCTCGAGTTTAAGCGTCCAGAACGGGCAGCAGGAGAAACTAAATGGAGCTATTTACAGCTTGTTAAGCTTGGACTTTCGGGAATAACTTCATTCAGCATGAAGCCTTTAAGGCTTGCTACTTGGGTAGGTTGCGTCATTTCCTTATATGCATTTATTTTTGCCATTTGGGTGCTGGTCAAAACACTCGTGTTTGGCGAGCCGGTACCTGGTTATCCAAGTATTATGTTGACTGTGTTAGCGTTAGGTGGCGTGCAGCTATTAGCCATTGGTATTTTAGGTGAGTACATTGCCGGGCTTTTTACTGAGGCTAAACAACGGCCAGTTTATTTACTGATGGATATTAAAAAGACCGAAGCAAAAGAAGAGTTGCAATATGAGGCATAATTACACTCTATTTTGTGTCGTCTTAGGGCTGATGCTACTGAGGCTTTTTACACTAGGAAGCTATCCCTTATTTGATACTACAGAAGCGAGATATGCAGAAATAGCAAGGCTAATGATCGTGACTCAAGATTGGATCACGCCATGGTTTGATAAAGGTGTGCCATTTTGGGGCAAGCCGCCAGCTCATACTTGGATTACTGCGCTTAGTTTTGAAGCATTTGGTATTTCTCCATGGAGTGCGCGCTTTGCGCATTGGTGTACTGGGGCGCTGAGCTTAATTATATTGTATTTCTTCGCAAAGCGTTCGCTAGGTGTGCGTATTGCTCAAGCTAGTATATTGATCCTTGCTAGTTGTATTGGGTTTTTTATAGCGACAGGAATGGTGATGACTGACCCTGCATTGATGTTAAGCTCAACATTAGCAATGGCTAGTTTTTGGTTATGCTATAAACACAATAACCGGGCTGCAGGCGTTATATTCTTTTTCAGTTGTGGTTTAGGCATGTTGATTAAAGGGCCTGTGGCGGTCGTTATCGTAGGGATAGCCATTGTGCTATGGGCAATTTGGCAAAAACGCCTTTACTCTGTGATTAAAGCATTACCTTGGTCATTAGGTTTACCTGTTTTTGTGGTTACTTTTTTACCTTGGTATATGTTGGCTGAGTCAAAAACGCCGGGATTTCTCAATTACTTCTTAATTGGTGAGCATATTCAGCGGTTCCTGCAGCCAGGATGGCAGGGAGATCTATATGGTACCGCACATGTGGAACCAAAAGGCACGATTTGGCTAATGTGGCTGATAGTCGCATGCCCTTGGTCAGTATTATTTTTCATTCGCTTCTTTAAGTCGCCAGATACTCGTGCGGTGTTATTTAGTTCTGAAATAAAAACGTATCTAATTACTTGGACAATTGCTCCATTATTACTTTTTACTTTTGCTAGCAATATCCTATCAGCTTACGTTCTGCCCGGCTTGCCCGCTTTTGCATTATTAGTTGCCTTATATTTTGAACCATTTAAAGGATATATAAAAATTGGGCTTATTAGCTTTTGTTTTTATGCATTATTAATAGCAGCATTGATATTTGGTTGGCACAGTAAGGATTCTGAGCATACGACGCTATCAGCGATATCAAAACCTTGCCCTAACACGCCAGTGTATTATTTAAAAAAACTGCCATTTTCAGGGCGTTTTTATAGTTGTGGCTGGGCTGAGTTAGTTATGGATGATAATGAACTTTTTCAGCTAATTCAGACTCAAAAGACGAGTTATGTTGTGCTAACACATGAGCAAAGAAGTACATTTTTATGGCCTAAAAATTTGCAATGTGATGTGTTAAGCGAAAACCGCCAGAGGATATTGCACAGATGTGTGCGAGAACACCATTAAAAATACTGCTAGTGGAAGATTCGCAGCAAGTAGCTGAAACCATATTTGACTATTTCGAGGGAGATGGGCATCACTTGGATTACGCTGCAAATGGAACACTTGGTTTGCAGCTCGCTCTTCAATATGACTACGACTGTATCATTCTAGATGTAATGCTCCCCGGGGTAGATGGTATTGAAATATGCAGTAAGCTCAGAGAGTCAGGCGTAGCAACACCGATTATTATGCTTACAGCGCGTGATACTCAACAGGATATGTTGCAGGGGCTTAACGGTGGAGCAGACGACTATATTATTAAGCCATTTGATCTCTCTTTGCTAGAAGCAAGGATACATGCTGTAGTGCGGCGAGTGCGCGGAGATGGCTTCAAGAAAATAATAAACGTTGGCTCATTGCAAATAGATTTACAACAGCGTTTGGTGACGCGAAATGAAAGTGTATTGAGGCTCAACCCTAGCTGCTACAAGATACTCTTATTGTTAGCACAGCAAAGTCCAAAGCCGGTTTCAAGAGAGTCCCTCGAAGTTGCACTTTGGCAAGACGAGGTACCCGACCAAGATCTATTAAGGCGTCATATGTACCAGCTAAGAAAGATCATAGATAAAGCGTTTGATGCAGAGATGTTGGTTACGGTACCAAAGTTCGGCTACAAGTTGGTTTCTGATGAAAACACTTAAGCAACAGCTATTTAAAGCATCTTGGCTTGGTGCTATTGGGCTTATTTCAATATATACATTAGCTGTCTCTCTCGCTATTTTGTACACAGAAAACCGAGCAAGTGAGCAACGGTTGAGTATTGTAGGACCTTATCATTTACAAGAATTTTCAGAGCAAGAAGGAAAAGAGAAATTAGTCAGTCCTTTGTTGAGGTTATATCGAGATTATCAGGTACTCCCTAAAGCAATTCAAGCTGACATCAAACCTGGTTGGTTAGGGGTGACAACACTGCAATTTGATGATGATAGTGAATTCTGTGTACTTGCCTATAAAATGACTATGAAAGGTGGCGGTTCTAAAGTCTTATATGCTGTCGAAGATATTAATGCGACCGAATGGCAAGATATTGATTTGGCAGTCGTTGAAATTGGTTTTGCTGTGTTTGGTACTTTGTTATTTTTGCTAGTCACCTATCTTATTAGACTTCAAGCTGCCTATCTTGCAAAGCCACTACAATGTTTAGTAGAACATATTAGTGACCAAAGTCTTGACCATGAAGAAACAAAAATTAGTAGTAAAAATAGTTGCTTAGAGATACTAAGTATAGAGTCAGCAGTTAACCACTATCGCAGTAGAATGAAGCAAATGCTTAATCGAGAGCAAAGCTTCACACGCTATGTAAGTCATGAGCTGCGTACGCCGATGATGGTGATCAAGGGAAATGTCGCGGTATTAAAAAAGCACACAGGGGAGAGTAAACAGCTAAGAGGAATCGATCTGGCTATTGAGCAGGTCACCGATCTTACATATACCTTTTTAAGTTTGGCTAGAGAGAGTCTTGGTGAACCTTGCCGTTTTGAAATCACAGCCGAATGGCTAGATGAAATAGTAGCACCATTTAGCAGTAAATCTGTGGCAAATAAAACAGAATTAAAATTACAACTTTTAGAGCCATGCGTCGTGTGTTGCGATGAAGTTTTATTAAAAGCTTTGATTAGAAACCTACTAGACAATGCTATAAATTGTACTTATGAAGGGCAGGTAAGCCTATTCCTTTCACAATCAAGCTTAGAAATAGTTGATTCTGGGTGTGGTTTAGACGAGAAACCGAGAGGGTATGAAGGGTTTGGTTTCGGGCTTCAAATAGTTGCGGATATTTGTACTAAGTACCAGTGGCAGTTTTCATTAACGCAAAACTCTGAATTTGGCTGTACCGCGAAAATTGTATTTTAAATATATTCGGGCCGAACGCTCTTTGCTGCAAAAAATAAATTTGAAAGATTAACAGACCCTAATTAGCCCCAACTGCTGCGACATTTTATAGACGCTTACCTCGATACTCTGATGCTAGATTAAACAGAGGAACGAAGGTGATTACTTTGAAAAATACTTTACTATTAATTTGCTGCTTACTTGGTGCTGTAGCTTGTGGTGGCAGTAAACAGAACAAACAGGTTGAGCACTCAACCAATCTTACCATCGACTTATCTGAACCAGATCAAAGTAAAACGTTGGTACAAGACTTTCCTATTACACTATATGTGGAGTATCCCACCGGAGTAGATTCTTTAGAGGGGATCACCAGTATTAATATGTATGGACCATTACTTCATGTTCACCAGAGTAATGGTGTGATTGGGTATATAGATACTGCTTCAGATTCACTTAGCTATAAACGACAGGACTATTCCGACTTAGCATTGCAAGAAGCGACAGACTTAGAAGTACAAGAACAAGCGTATTGGTTTGTGTCGGGGGCAAATACGGTGAGCCGAACAGGCTTACCAAATGGTGTGGTTTCAACATGGCAGTTAAAAACGCACTATAAACTTACAGAGTTAGCTGTAAATGACCAAGAGCCCAGCAAATTATGGTTATTTAATCGTGCTGATCGCCAATTAATACACTTTGATACAGCAACGGAAGCAGAACTGGTTTATGACTTGAAAGGAGAGTACGAACCTCAGGGGCTAGCGTGGAGCGGTGAAAAATTATTGGTACTGGCAGGCAACAATGCAGACTACATCGTTGCTGAATATGATACTGCTGGGACATCACTCAAATTAACAGCATCGTGGAAACTAAGTGGCTTTAACGGTGAAGTATTTAATGATGTGAGCCTTGCGCCTGATGGGAGAATAATTGTGAGCTCGAACGCCGTAGCGAATAATATTTTCTTAGTAGCCGACAAAAGTGAGCTAATTGGTACTGGGCCGATTGAGCACGATACTGAATTACAGCTAGTAAAACAGGTTGAGCTCGAGCAAGGAATAGCTCAGCCGTCAGGAATTTGGCCGGTAAAAGGTGGGGGGTGGTTATTGATCACCGACCAAGCTGAAGTCTTTTTGCTTGATAGTTCTTTTAAGATAATAGAAAAAGTATCGCTTCAATTCAGCAGTATTGAATGTAATCAGGGTTGTACAGAAGCGGTTGTTGGTACTTCAGATAGCTTTCATGCAATCACAGATACAGGAGTAATTGGTCTGTTTGTGAAAGTTGGAAGTGAATATCAATTAAAAGAAGAAGTCGTGGTGGCTGCGACCAATGAGCAAGGAGATGCGTATGAATATGCTGGTTTAGGACACAATGAAGCCACAGGAGAGTTTTATCTTGTTACTGATCAAGACGGCGCTGAGGAAGAAGATAAGCTCATTATTTTAGATTCTACATATAAAGTAATTAACATCTATCCGATCACCTATGGTTCAGAATCGAACGGGAGTATTTTCGAATATGATGCCCAAGGAGTCGTGTACAAAGACGGAGCGATATACGTACTCTCTCAAAGATTTACCAAACTACTTAAATTGACCATGACTGGAGGAATTGTATCAGTAATTGATCTGAGTGAAGCGGATGTCAAAGAGCCCAGTGATTTTGCAATTCGTGAGGGAAAGATTTATATCATTGGGGATCACGAAAATAACGAGGCCGTACCACCGATTTCTATATTTGAAATTGTACAGAGCTAGCCGAAATGGTATCGCTAAGAGCTGCTTATGTAGCTCTTTCTTAATTTATTGCTAAGCGGTATGGTTGTTGCTGAAACTCAGGTTATTTAACTCAATCATACGGCGACCACTATCATGGCGACCACTATCATGGTGACCACTATCAATACAGACGTTGAAGTCAGAAATTGGTATCAGTTTAAATTGGCTAAATATTCAATATATCTATGGCTTTAGTATGTTTAGCTGGTTGGGAGTTTGAGTGTAAAAAGTGCACCTCCAAATTCTTCACTGTCTGAGACGGTAATTGAGCCTCGGTGTTGTTCACATATCTTTTGTACGATAGATAGCCCTAACCCATAACCACTCACTCCCTTGTTTCTTGCTTGATCTGCTACATAAAAAGGCTCAAATATATGTGTTTTGTGCTTTTTATCAACACCTGGGCCATCATCATGAATAAAAATCTCGATGTGATTATTTTGCTCAGAACATACGACTCGCACTTTCGATTTAGCAAACTTAAACGCATTGCGGATGACGTTATCAAGGGCTCTCGTAAGCAATTTTTTATCAGCGATTACAAAAACCTTTGAAGAATTGAAGCGAATATCTAGCGCTATGTTGTGCCTTCTTTCTTTTTGCCATCGATGCTTAGCCCGATTTATCAAAGCGCTAAGATCGAATTTCTCCATCACTAACCTTTGGCCACTATTTTCTAATTTTGTATAGTGTAATAGTTCATCGATCATTTGCTCCATTTCCTCGGTGTCAGCAATCACCTCTTGTATGGTTGACATTTGTTCACTATTTAAAGCAGTCTCTTTTAGTAATTCTGCTTGCCATTGGATGCGGAATATTGGAGTCCGCATTTCATGAGCCACAGCATTCGTCAAAGCGCGATTACTTTCAACTAAGTGCATAATCCGGCTGGCCATGTCATTAAAAGTGCGGTTTAACGTTCCTAATGAGCTAGAGCCTGAGGTATCAGCACGACTAGCTAAATCTCCTTGAGCAAACCGAATTGTTGCTTGCTCCAAGAGCCTGACTCTTCTATAAATAAGGAAAATATTAATCAATCCAAATATAACAAAACTAATAGCTAAAAATATCAAGAAAAGATTATTTTCAAGTTCGACTTTTGCCCTAATAATACTTTGGGAGTCGGGTGTGTAGCTGAAGAATGCTGCATAGCCAGTCAACTTAAACCACAGGGTTCGATTATCATCAAAAAATATGCGAGTAGGATTACTCTGATTAAGTGCTGTGGCCACAGAAGCCGGTAATTGTGCTACAGAATGGTAAATTGTAAATAGCTGTTCCGTCTGGGTAGAGAATTGCTGCATCGCGCTTTTAGCTGCCTCAATACCTTGATTATCTGCTATGTTTTGGAGTAATTGCTGGTGTGCCATTGCTTCATAATCTTCTAATAAGAACTCGTAGTCTGTTGTTATTCCATACACCAGCCACTCATAAGCGAATACTGCTACGATGAAGCAAATAAACAGTACAAGTAGTGATTCAACAAAAATTCTTCTCATATAGAGCCAGCTTTTACCTGAATTAAATCAAGGAAGTATATTCACCAGGCATGGCTATCAAATAAATAACCTTTTCCACGAACTGTTTGAATGCCTTTCGAGACGTCTTGAACATGACTGAGCAGCTTACGTACCCGTACAATGCGATTGTCTATCGTTCGATCTACACCATCATATTCAATGCCTCGAAGTGCTTTGGTGAGTTCATCGCGCGATACAACTTCATCGGCTCTAGTTGCTAATAGCCAGAGTAGATCAAACTCGCTTTCCGTCAGGTGGATCAGCTTTCTATCAAACTCGCAGTGTTTGTATTTCCGCTCAAGCTTTAGCTTGCCAAAGTAAAGTGTTTCAGACTCAGTTTGTTGGGGAAGCGCTGGACGTCTCAGCAAAGAGCGCACTCGGGCAAGCAGCACCCTAGGTTTTATAGGTTTAGTGACATAATCATCAGCACCAATTTCTAAGCCAACAACGTGATCAAAATCATCATCACTTGCTGTTAATATTAATATCTTGCCTTGAAAGTTCTTTCTTGCTTGTCTACAAATTGTTAGGCCATCAACGCCAGGCAACATCAGATCTAATAATACAATATCGGGCAGAAGTTCATAAATAGCATCCACGGCTTTACTGCCATCCCCAACGACCGTGATATTAAACCCTTGAGCCGTGAAGTAATCTTTAAGCATCTTTTGGAGCCTTTCGTCATCTTCGACTATTAGCATTTTGCTCGTTTTCATCTGTTTACCGGATCCTAAAGAACTTCCTGTCCACAAGTATATATGAACTTTGTCAGCCTAAAAAATACATTTCCATACACAGCAATCACAGAAATTACCTTATTTACGCAGTAAAGTTTTCACCAAGTTTTAAATAATCAGGAGATAATATATATGAACTCTCTCAAAACATTAGTTGCAGTATTTTGCTTAGCTTCAGTGGTTGGTTGTAACTCAAATTCAAACTCAAAAACCACTATAACGCCAAAACCAGCAGAGACAACAGACCTGCCTTTGGCTAATTACCGCTTTTCTGAGTCAGAACTGAAGGAGCTTTTAGATGAACGAGCGGTGGTTCGCTCTTCTGTTAAGTTGAATTTTCAAGGGCAATTATTCGACAAGGTAATGTTTTCAGAACAGCTAAATGATAGTCAATGGATAGTAAAACTTGAAAATGCAGACGGAAAAAATTTAGATCTGTTGCTCGATAACAGTGCTGAAGGGACATGTTTTATTTACAGTCCGAGTGAACTAATGGAGTTATTCGATTGCAGTGATAAAACACGTACCGTGGGTGAAGACTCGACGGTGATACTGTCCGCTTCCCAAAGAGATGCGTCTGAGATTCAAGTTGAATTTTCAAACCAAGTGCTAGAGTTTATTGAAATCATTGGCTCAACTGTTTTAACAGCCAGTACTTCGAATAACCAAGTGACCGTGACAACATCTTTCGGCTTTGAAGACTTCTTCACGGAAATACTTAAAATGGACGGCAGTGAGGAACGAGTTCAATCGACACTTGGATTAAGTACATATACGCAATTAAAAGAGCTCACGTCGCAGTTTGAAGGTACAAAGATGACATTAAACTTTGCTAACCATATCGGTGGAAGTGCAGACGATGATATAAACATGTATACAGGTATGCTGATCAGAGAGCACAACATGACCACGTTAGTCTCGAGATCAGGCTCAGTTTTCTCGGGTGGAACAGATTTATTTGCAGCTGGAAACCCAAGAATATTAAGAAGAGCAATAGATTCTGACGCTATTGAAGATAACAAACAGATTGGGGTTCATAGCTGGAGTAATGGTGATAGCTCAGCACTAGATATACCATACACTGATGCAAGCCATAGAAGACAAGCTACGTACTTTAAAAAAATGCTTGGTGATAAAGGAGTAAGTTTTTACATTTTTACTTTGGAGTCAGCGCCAGCTGAGGGCGAGCACTGGGTCACTAAAGCAGAGTCAGAACAGTATGGGTTAATCACAACAATTGAATGATATTGGCAGCAAGAGTGATAAATTTAACTGTCACTTTTGCTTGTTTAGTTGGTAGAAATGTTGTCAAGTGAGTCATGCAGACCTTTGACGATGTTTTTTTACTTTCGCGGCGGATTGTTTACCTAGGTCTTGACTGTTGATGTTTCTTAGGTATTAACTGGGTCTCTAATTGGTGGCTTTGTCTTACCACTGCACACCATCTCAGTAGAGTAGTTAAAGGTTAGATACCGTGGTTTCTCTAATTAAAAATGTAAACGAAAGCAGCAGAAGAAATTTGGTGAAAAATGTAGGCTAGGAGGGTGATTGAACCTAGCCTAGCGACACCTTTGTATTTAAAGGACTTAAAAAGGTGCTATTGGTTATGGGGTAATTGGTTAGATAGCGCGACGATATCAGCCATAACACGTTTCTCTCCAAGATCAGCTAGGAAAGCTAAATGTTCCGTGGCTTTTACCTTTTGGAGATTCTCAAGCTTAGGTTCGCCACCAAGGGCAAGAGCTGGCGCAAAGCCATAGATTTCTCCATTTTCAAGAGGGCCTAGCTTTTCAACTGCACGGTCGAAAAGCGGTTGATCATTATGATCGCTTAAATCCAATTCTGCTTTTGGAGGTTGAGTGGCGAAAAATAAATCTAAGGCTCTAGAGGGGTTGTGTTGGCTATAAAGCTCACGATTGAAAGACGGAAAAATCATGCCATAACTACTCACTATTTTTAGACTGTAACCAGAACTTTCTCCCCAAATGTACATTTTACCAAAAGCGTCTATAGCGATAACCGAAAAGTGGTTTTGATCATTATGCTGCATTTGCTCAAACTCGGTTTCTTTTAGCCACTTGGCCAAAATAGCTTGATAATCTTTAGGGTTAACCTGCCAAAATCGTCCATCGCCCCAACCGCAAAAACCATATTCTTGCCAATATTCAATTAGGTTATCGGGTAAAATACCTTGATAGTGTAGTAGCTGTTCTTCCTTCGGTTGAACTGATTTTATAGCTGGACCAAATCCCTTAAAGTGATAGAAGTTGTCAAAAAATTTGTTCATTGTATACACCTGTGTAGAGGCACTGTTAGTTCGTAGGAAAGCTTGTTGTTGCTGGCTAAATAGGCGAATGTAGAGGTGTTTTACTCAGTACGCTTTAAGATCTATGTCATACTTCATCTTTTAGCTCTTGGTCCCATTCATAGTCAATATTGAATTCACCACTTTGTTTGAGTACAAACCTAACTCTATCCCATTTTTCTTCTGGATCACCACTTGTGATCTCATGGAGTTGCTTAAACAGGCGATAGGATTGATAGCCCACTTTGAAATCACACAATTCATTATTTGAATAATGAAGATATTTACCTTGATACTTAGCAGAGTCTCCGTAGTAACTAAAATCTATGAACGCTTCATCCCAAGGTGTCCTAATTGAATTTACTATGTTTTGTGCTATCTGGTTGTAAATCGCATGAACTGTTTCCATCGTTATTACTCCAAGTGAGTTATCGTAATTTATGTTTGGTGAACTAAAAAGATAGAAATGAGTTAGTATCATCTATCTTTGCTGGTTGCTCATCTTCATCAGCTTTGAGCGCGTTAAAAAATGAAGATAGGTTGGTTGAAATCTCATAAAATTCTTGTTCGTTTTCACTGCTTTCGTGATCCCAACAGTAAACTTTGAGATCGTTTTTTCCTAAACAAAGTTGATCGCCACCACAAGAAGCACCAAAGATAAAATAGCCTTTTTGCTGAAGTTCTTCGTACATGACATTTTTCTGAAGAATATTGTTATTTTCATTATCAATACCATAAAGTATTTCAATTGACTGATAACCTTCATTATCAGCAAATGGCGCGGCTTGGTTTGGCTTAATTTTAGCGCCAGATTCAAAAATAACGGATGAAGTGAACAGTGAATAAAGTTCCCTCAGTTCATTTGGGAGCTTGAAGTTAAATTTATTTTCTATCTCACTGATTTTTAATTTTTTAGTGCTTTTTTTATGCAAGGGTGTGGCACCAAGAGAGAACAGAACATTTTTAATCATCGTTTACTATCCTTAATATTTCAGTTGGGCTTGTAGCATGTGTAGCGCCGATACCACGATCCTTGTTTGCTTTGTCGTCGGCAGGTTGTTGTTAAATTTGTTTGTTATAGGTCCGTAGTTTGAGCACTGTTGCCTCCTACTGATTATCTTGCCAATGTACGAGGTCTTTCGGATAGTATGGATGATTTATAAAACTGCTGTCATCGATGTTGAATACCGTAACAACAAGTGCAATTTCCCAGCACCAGTAGCCAATGTAAGCATCTGTAGCCATTAAGTGATAATCTGGGCTACCTTCCAATACATACCAAGCATCTAGATAGTCTTTTTGCCATTGGCGATAGATTAACATATTTAATAAAAATGGTTTAAATTCAGAGATCATCGCCGCGAGAGTATTTCTGATGAATAAGATACAAAGAGTCACTGACTAGCCTAAATAAACCTTTCATTTTGACTTCAACTTCAAACTGACTATTAGGTTGGACCTTTTTTATTTTTTCTCGATAATTTTTTAGTCTAAAGTTAATCCTATCATTGTAATACTCGATATCCCTTAATTTATCTCGTAGCATTTATATATCCTAAAATTCTATTTCGCTTATTTTTTCATTGGTTATTATGGTGATTTGTTATCATTTTTATAGAATGGAGAAAAGTGTATTAAAGCTAGGGCAGATATGACTTATTGCGTTATCACCCTCCTCAAGTTGTGAAGTGATAATAAATATAACCTCTGGATCCGTTGCGTTATAACGAAAATCAAAAGCAATTAAATTTGAATCAAAGTGTAACTCCCCCAAAAAATGAAACAGTTCATAAGTAGAATTTTCCATTAACTAAAATAGGAAAATTTACGATGAGAAAAAGCAAGTTCACCGAAACCCAAATTGTCAGCATGATCAAGGAAGCTGAATCAGGTATTCCTGTGCCAGAAATCTGCCGCAAACATGGTATCGGCCAAAGTACGTTTTATAAATGGCGCTCAAAATATGGCGGGATGGAAGCTTCAGACGTTAAGCGACTTAAAGAGCTTGAAGAAGAAAACCGTAAGCTAAAAGATATGTTTGCAACGCTTAGCCTAAAGCACTCGATGCTTGAGGATATCATCGCAAAAAAGCTGTAAAAACAAGTAGGCGCAGAGCTTGGGTAGAGCATTTAAGAGCTCAATTTAACGTCAGCGTCGCATTTGCTTGTGAAGTGGCAGGGCTAAGCCGCTCAGTTTTTTATTACAAACATAAACGGCCGTCAGATGATGAAGTTATCGACGCATTACTTGCGCTGGTAGAGCGCCATCCTAGGTGGGGGCTGCCTAAGCTATTCAAAAGGCTTCGCAATAAGGGTAAGCCGTGGAATAAAAAGCGTGTTGAACGCGTTTACAACATGCTAAAACTAAACTTGAGACGTAAGGGGAAGCGCCGTATTCCAACAAGAACACCTGAACCATTAAGTGCACCGACACAACATAATGAATCGTGGTCAATGGACTTTATGAGTGACGCATTAAGCTATGGACATCGTTTTAGAACACTGAATGTGCTGGATGATTTCAACCGACAAGCACTGGCGATTGAGGTCGATACAAGCTTAACTTCTGAACGAGTTATTAGAACGCTACAACAAATTATTGCTTGGCGAGGAAAACCAAAGCAGATTAGAGTGGACAATGGCCCAGAATTTACTTCAACGGCACTCGAAGATTGGGCAATGAAAAATGACATCAAGTTGGAATTTATAGAGCCAGGCAGTCCTTACCAAAATGGTTTTGTGGAAAGGTTTAATCGGAGTTACCGTGAAGAAGTGCTAGATTTATACTTGTTTGAGTCACTGCAAGAAGTACGTGAAATCACTGATGAGTGGTTAGATATTTATAATTATGAGCGACCTCATGATTCACTAGGCGATATGACACCAATTGGTTATCTTGAGGCTGCATAAAATTCTACGAAATAGCTGTACTAAATTGGGTGGAGTTACAATTGTATTTGCTGTCCTTAGAGTTGGCCTGTTTATAGCCGGATTTCGGATTTCAAAAAGTCATAGTAAAACAGTCCATCGTCTTCGTGGTCTTCAAAAATTTCTTTTCCGGCTAACATATAGGCCTTAAGTAGAGCATTTTTACTGCGCTATTTATCACCTAACTGATAATGACACTGGCCAGCTCTAAAGTGAATAAATGGGTTGTCGAGTGCTTCAGGGTGGTTTAATGCATCTAACATTGAATCGAGGGATTGTTGATAGTCATCAAGCATATAATAACTATCCCCAATAGATACTTTAAGCCAAACGGCTTGATCCCACTCTTCATCTGGGTCAGAGAGTAAATCGAAAGCTTTTTTCCAGAGTGTCATTGCGCCTTGAAAATCTTCTTCATCAAAAAGGTCATTACCTTGCTCGCAATACTCTTCTATCTGGTCATGTACATTCATTGGTTATACTCATTAAAGAAAGTTTTGTATTTTTTAGGCTGTTCTACAAAGCATCTACCTCGTGAAATAGAATTGGCTTTAGCAAACCATTCATATGCTTGTTTAAACTCTCCTTGCTCAAAATATAATGTAGCTTTCAAAAATAATGGCCCATCATCATAGTCATTTAAATGGTCTGAGTCTAAAAGCTCATTAATAATATTATGGGCTTTTTCGTGTAAGCTTAATTCTCGATACATTTTACAAATTCCGGTAACAAAACTGAGAGTGACATCCCAATCAAATTTCGGTTCAGGTAATAACCTCCATGCTTCTTCTGCTTTTTCTTGAGCAGTATCAACATCGTTGGCTTCTAATAATTTGTATGCAGAAATATAGAGAGCATCAATTTCATCGCGCAAGTCTATAGGTAAATTTTCCATTATCTTTCCTTATGTTTTGGGGCAAATACCCATCGTTGGGCTAGATTGATAGTATACTTTGCGAGCGGCTATTGGCTGAAGAGAAGCTCTGCCCTGAACTCCATTGTTTATGCTGGTCCATATACTAGTGACGCATCGAACTTTATGGTCTGTGGATGTTTTACCAAGCTGTAAACAACCCATCTGAACGGAGTGCGATTTCCTGCCGAAATTGCTTTACTTATCTGACACGTATCTTCCTTAAACACGAAATCCAATACCCCATGCTGATAAGGGAGAAAGCAAACTAATCGTTTATTTTATCCATATTCAGACTCGCAAAGACCTTCAATAAATTCTTCAAAGCTATCAGAAACTAGCGCATAAACAGGGCTTAACTCATCTGATCCAGTATGATCCCAGAGTACAACTGACGGTTCAGTATTGCTATCTTTGAAGTTTAAACATAAAAAGTCTCCACCAAAGACATAAGCAAAAGGAAGTAACTCAACACCCACTAGATCTTCATTGTCGGTTAGGCGTTCTTCAATCTGAGCGAGTACCACTTTTATTTCGTACTGCATAATATCGTCTGACAACTTGGAATCGTTTGTAATAAGAAGTGTTCGCTCAATCAACCGCTCCTTATTGTCTATGGCGTAAGTGAGTCCTTCAAAGGCAACGCCATTATTGTTGCGGAAAAACTCGATAAACAAATACGGAAGTTTAATTCTACAAAAATTTTCTAATTCAAAGATGCTTGAGTTATTTAACTCATAAGAGTCATTACATTTAGTGATCATATATAGTCTATGTCTTTTGCTGGAATATATTGGCTAGGATGATTGAGCTAGACCTTGCAACATCTATGTATTTAAAGGACTTAAAAAGGTGCTATTGGTTATGGGGTAATTGGTTAGATAGCGCAACGATATCGGCCATAACACGCTTCTCTCCAAGATCAGCTAGGAAAGCTAAATGTTCCGTGGCTTTTACCTTTTGGAGATTCTCAAGCTTAGGTTCGCCACCAAGGGCAAGAGCTGGCGCAAAGCCATAGATCTCTCCATTTTCAAGAGGGCCTAACCTCTCCAAAGTTCGCTCAAAAAGAGGTTGTTCATTGATATCAATTAAATCAATTTGGGTTGTCGTTTGTACAGAGAAGAACAAATCTAAGCTTCTTTCTTCTCCCGTAGCGATATATTCTTCGTTTTCGAAGGTGGGAAAAATCATGCCATAGCTGCTTATTATGGAAAGACTACTCCCTGATTTTTTACCCCAAATATACATTTTTCCAAACGCATCTATTGCAATGACATAGAAACTATCTACACCGTCATTTTGCATTTTTTCGAATTGAGTTCCTCTTAACCACTCAGTCAAGATATCTTGATAATCTTTTGGATTCACCATCCATAAACGGCCTTTCCCCCAACCACAAAAGCCGTATTCTTTCCAATACTCAAGTAAATTATTAGGTAAAGTACCTTGGTAATATTGGGTTTGCTCATCTGTTGGTTGAATCGCTTCTATCGCTGGGCCAAACCCACCAAAGTGATAAAAATTGTCAAAAAACTTATTCATTATTTGCACCTATGTAGGTGTATATTTAACTTACTCGGACTAAGTATAAATAATGTGTTTTGTGCCTCAATACTCATATCTGAAAGGGCCCCATTAATATTTGTATGTAGGGGGTTATCTGAGTAAATCAACCGGGACATAACCGCTATCTTCTAAAGATTCTCTTGGTATTTCTAGAACATTAGCGACTAAAGCTAATTCAAAGCACCAATAACCAATATAATAATCCGTGTACTCGAATTCGCATTCACAATTGTGATTATCATGCCAGTCCGCCAAGCCCTCTAACTTACTGTACCAATTTTGTGCAAATTGGTTGAGTAAATCAGGCTGTTGTTCACTGGGTACTGTCAAAGCGAGTGAAAGGTTTTGATAAATTTCAGGGTAGTAGAGTGTGGGCGAAATAGGTCTATCGTTATCACCAAGTGCAATGGCTATATTATCAAGTAAGGTGTCTTTGCCGCGTTCGCCAATAACGTCTAGCACTTCTTGAATATGAGCTTGAGCGACATCACAGGCTTGTAAGAGTGCCAGCCACCACAAAGTGTAGATATAACGATTGATATTAGGGGAGCCGACAGCATCAATTTGCCCGCCTAGCTTTTCAAAAGCATAGCGATATATTTGATGATTTGCAGGTAACTTATCACAGTAGTGTGTCAGTTGTTTGCGATACGGCAAAATCGCTTCGGTATAGCGCTTAACATCCCCAAGGTGAGCACCGTATGAGTAGTGCGCTACCGCTCGCATAATCGCGAGCTGATATATACGCTGGGCAACATTAACTCGCTCGCTAGGTGTGGTAAAGTTACCTGCATCGAGGGCTTCTTGTGTTTCTTTGATGCCAACTTCAATGTCGACTAAGAATGCTTCGAAATAATCGTTACTTCTCCGTGTATCGCGCACCTTTATCTCCTACTGATTATCTTGCCAATGTACGAGGTCTTTGGGGTAGTATGGGTGGTCAATAAAGCTGCTATCATCAATATTGAATAATTTAACAACAAGCGCAATTTCCCAGCACCAATAGCCAATGTATGCATCTGTATCCATTAAATGATAATCAGGGCTACCCTCCAAGACATACCAAGCCTCTAGATAGGCTTTTGCAAGTGCTGGACGTTGCTCTGGACTTCCTTCAACTACTTTGTACAGCTTACCGAAACGTTTTTTGAACAGAGTATCCGCTGCTATTTCACGATTAGTGTCACCTAGGATTATAGCAATTTTATCAAATAGTGCGTCTTGACCTTGATTACCGATAAGACTCAGCACTTTTAGGTAGTATTCTTTATCCATATTTAAACAGTAAGCGAAACTCAACCATTTAAGATGATCTTCGAGGTAATCTTCTCTTAGTTCTTCCCAGCCAATTCGTTCTACTTGCTCTTTATCTGGCAAGGCGTCAGCATAGTCCTTTTGCCATTGGCGGTAGGTCAACATATTTAATAAAAGTGGCTTAAATTCTGAGAGATCATCGCCGCGAGAGTATTTCTGATGAAGAAGATACAATGAGTCACTAACTAGCCTAAATGAACCTTTCATCTTCACATCGGCAGGATCATCATCAAATTTGATTTCTTCAACATCTTCTTCAATACATTCCAGTCTAAAGGAAACCCTATCATCATAATATTCTTTATTTTTTAAAGTATCTCTTAACATCTTCTGCTCCTATCACAGGGTCACTGGCTTGTCTATAATATTGGCATTTTTGTCTAATGCTTTAATTACTAAAGTTCCATCTTCTTTATTTCGAATCAATAATTTTTGTACAGAGTCTTTATTTTTTTGAAGGCTCTTGAGGATTTTACGTCTTGTTTTTTCGTCAATTCCTGCTTGTTCTAATCTTTTTTCTGTTACCCACGCATTACTCATTTGTTTACCATTTTTAGTTTTACCTAATGGAGAGGTGTTATATTTGGCTTCTGTAATCACATAGTCTGGTGGTGGATTTGGGTGCAGATATATTCCGTCAATACCGGATTGTCCTGGTTTATAATTACCATCGGTTTTACCTAGTGGTGTATAGCCATTCTCCAACATTAATTGGTGTGCATTGTACTCACCAGTAGCACCTTTTCTATGGTTTAGTGATTTATGCTGCGTAAAGTCACTAGGCGTCTTACGTGATGGCGGATTAACTTTGTTAACAGGGGCACCTTTGAGATCGTTTCCTTCTGGAGCTGAAAGCTCCGGCGCTTTAGATTTCTTCGGCACATTGGTAACACCAACCTGTGGTAACTCTCCTTGATATTCATCCAGTGCTTTATTAACTCGCTGTCCGATTTCTTGGGCGGCTTGTTGCATATGCTGGTCGATTTTGGGGGTGATGTCGTCTAGGCGTTTTACTGTGGCTTGCATGCCTTCGATGGCGGCGTCTGGGAGTAGTATGTCGTAGTGCCAACTGGTAGACATTTCATCGAGTGAATCGCGTAGGCCTTTGGATGTTTTTTACTTCCGTGGCGGATTGTTTTCCTAGGTCTTGCCAGTTGATGTCTCTTAGGTATTTAACTGGGTCGCCTTTGTCGACTTTTCTTTGGGTAAAAAGCCGCAGTACAGCAAGCGCAGCGGAGAGGGATTCTCCGGTATTTTTTAAGATAACCTTGCCCACTACTGGCACTAAACCAATACTGATAAGTTAACTAGTGTTTGCCCTGAGAAGAGGAGCAACTTGGAACGGTGATTCTAGGACGGAGTTATTCTTTGTTAATCTATGAGCAAAGTGGAATCCGGCCCTAGCTAACTGGTAAGTTAATATTAAAAAACGTGTCTAATGAATCATCATGCGTAACCGGGGATACGGTCATCTTGATGATTCATTAAGTGATGTGTGCCGTTACTAATCACATTTGCATACAGCGTTACTCGTGCTGCTTAATAGCGCCACGTACCATAGAAGCCATATCAATAATTTCCATATCACCCATATCGGCAATTAAATTCAAATGGGCAAAAATATCGCACTTTTCAATATTCTTGACTTTTTTCTCGCCACCCATAAATAAAAATGGCGCAAAGCCGTACACTTCATCGGCATTGAGTGGGCCATGTTTTTTTAATGTCGCAGGAAAAAGTGGTTTCCCTTGGTTATCTTTAATATCAAGTTGCTCAGGCTCTTGAAGCGCTATAAAATCTTTTGCAGTTTGGTTAGCCTTACCAGCTGCAATATCTTGCTCGCTTCCTTCGCTTGTTGTTATCCAGTTAAGGTGCGGGCTGATTTCTAGGGATTCACCTGTTTTTTCGCCGTAAATCTGAAGTTCACCCCAAGCATTGCGCGCAATAACATAATAAATATCATCTTGCTCAAACGGGGTATCTTCTAAAAATCGATCAAGGATGTCTTGATAATCCGCGGGGTTTGTCAACCAAAATAAACCATCGGCAAAACCGCTGAAGCCGAGTATTTGCCAGTATTCAAGTAGCTGATCAGGGAGCTTCCCTCGATACGCTTCTATATCAGCGGTAGTCGCGGGTACAATTGTTGTTGGTTGGCCAAATTCGCTTAAAAAAAAGGCTAAATCGTCATCATTAGTTTCTATCATGGGTTCTCTACTTTTTGTTTAACGGGCAGCGCTCAAGTTTAATGTTTAACTTAGCATCTGGGCCATATTCTTTAAATGCTTTTTCAACTTGCTCATCCATTAATTCAACGCGTGTTTTACTTCCTTTTTTACTTCCTATAGGCGCTTTAGCCCACTGCGGACCTATAGATTCATTAACTCTTTTATCACCCAGACGAGTAACATTATCATAACCGCCAGCGCCCATATCAGGGTCATGTAATGCATGTAAATTGTTCATAATTTCTGTTGTTCTTTGCGCAGCTAATTTTTTTGCTTCAGTACGTGATTTGTTTCTACCGTATGATTTCTTGAGAGATTTATATAGTTTGTATCTGAACTTATCTCTAAAACCATTTTGAGCAGTTCCAGTCCCCTTACGCTTCATATTTTTGTATCGATCGCGGTTTTCTCTGTATTCACCAATGGTTAAATCATTTAAGCCTGCTTCTTGATACTTAAGTTGCCTTGCGTAATTCTGTTCTAAAGCACGTAAGTCGCCCTTATGTTTTTTCCTTAAGTTATCACTTGGTTTAAAACAGGGGACCTTGTATGCTTTCATGCCTGCTTTGAGAGGGTGCAATCCCTTCCCCCCCGGTAACTCATTCCCTTTTGGTGGTTCCAACTCATCGGCTTTGGCTTTGGTGGGCTTGTCGGTAACGCCTCGAATTGGTGATTGGCCTTGATATTCATCCAGCGCTTTATTAACTCGCTGTCCGATTTCTTGGGCGGCTTGTTGCATATGCTGGTCGATTTTGGGGGTGACCTCGTCTAGGCGTTTTACTGTGGTTTGCATGCCTTCGATGGCGGCGTCTGGGAGCAGTAGGTCGTAGTGCCAACTGGTAGACATGTCATCAAGTGAATCGCGCAGGCCTTTGACGATGTTTTTAACTTCCGTAGCGGATTGTTTTCCTAGGTCTTGCCAGTTGATGTCTCTTAGGTATTTAACTGGGTCGCCTTTGCCTAGCTTGCGAAGTACCGCAAGCGCAGCCGAGAGGGATTCTCCGGTATTTTTTAAGATAACCTTGCCCACGCCTTTGACGGCTGAGCCCACAACCGGCACTAAACCAATACCCGTAAGGGTAAAGGCAAGCCAAGCGTCGGTGTCGTTGGCTTCATCATCGTCGGTCAGTAACATGACATTGGCAATGATATCTCGTAAATCCATGACTTGGTCGATAATTGGTATCATGGAAATCAAGGTGCCTACCACGATTTGTGACGTAGAGGGGTTTTGATTAAAGTCGCCTTGTAGTGTGCCCCATAACCAATCACCTGCTTGGGTTGCAATGCCATTGGCTTCTATCAGTGGTGCGGTATTGCCGCTGCGTACCATTTCAGCCGCTCGCGCTGGGGTGATTTGTCCATACAGTGGGTTTTTAGGGCGATTATCTTCTGGTAGGTAATCGCGTTTGTCCTCACCATATTGCACGGTGTATTGACCGGGCGGGGCATTCTCGATTTTTGCTTTACCGCTGTCATCTAAGTTGCCAGTCAACTCTGTGCCGTTTGCAAATCGAATGGTATAAGGTGCGCCCATAATTGGGCTGCCATCTTGATAGGTATAAGACAACTCAATGGTACTGCTCATCATGGTGGCAATGCCATCGGCGGCCAGTGAGAGTCGAGCATTCTCAGAGAGTGCTTGAATTTGCGGTACACTCGGCATCGTGGCGCTTTGTTTACCGCCAATATCTTGCTCCATGCTGCCGTCAAACACGGTCATGGCTTTGCCTTTTAAGGTCAGTAACTTGTCTGCAAAGATGTTGACGTTACCACTTGAGTCAATACTGATTTCACTGCCGCCATTGGCAAGGGTGAGGTTGCCAGAGCCACTGCCTTTAATCGTGATATTACCTTGGCTTTGAATGATTTGACTTCCCGCGGGAGCGGTGATGGTGAGGTTGTTGTCTGCCTTGAGGTTTATATCGCTTTGGATAACATTGCGATGGCTGCGACCCGCCTTAAGGGTGATATTTTGTTCGGCGCTGACGTCAATTTGATTGGCGGTGACGTCTAGGTTGGTTGCTGCATCGGCAATGACTGACTTTTTACTCTCCAGTGCCAGTTGTTGTTTGGCGCTGGCGATAAAGGCTTTATTGGTGAGCAGTCGAATTGCACTTTTAACACTGCCAAGTTGTATGTCTTTGGCTGCAAAAATATTCATCGCACCAAGTTGTGCAAGCCAGTGAATATAAGGCTGCTTTTTATCCCCATGTAACACTAAGTACTGATTACTCGCTAAGGTTTGCAGCACAATATGCGGGGTATTTAGAGTGTCATCAAACATCAATAGGTTTTGGCCGCGAGAGCAGAGCACGTTTTGGGCGTTATTGGCGCTGGTAACAACGGATGGTTGGGTGTCGTTAAGGGCAAAGCCTAAAATATAACTTTGGTCAGGGTCGTTGTTCATACAACCGATGAGCACATTACTGTCTGGCAGCAGTGGAAAGTGTAACCCTGTCGGTTGCTTTTGGCCGCGACAGGCATATTGTGTGAGGCGCTTTACTGATTCAGTGACTTGACTATCAAAATGTACTTGCGTGGCATATTGCCCTTGGGTATCTAGATGAGGATTGGTCTTTGACCCCGACAATGAACGTACCGTGGCGGTAAACACCATTGGCTTGGGACTATGCTCTGGGGGAGTAATACGTATTGGCTCACCTCGTGGTACACACACCGACTCGCTATGATGAGCAACTTGCTTAGGGTCATTGGCACTGCCTTGCTTATACACCTGTTTACTGCGAATACAGGTATAATCGCCACCTTTCGCTGTGCCCAATTTACCATTTAACGAAAACGAATAACCGGCATTGGCTTCGGCTACGTTGCCTACCAGCGTGACTTCATTTTTACCTTGTTGATAGGCAAGCTCGAGATTGCCGGTGCGCTCAAATTGCTCAGCGGGATTGTGTGCCGCAGGTTCAAAATAGCTGCGCTGCGCCGAGCTGACGGAGGTAGGCGGATGGGCATTTACATGCACTTGGGAGCCACCCATTCTAAAGCGATGGCGACTTTGGCACTGCGTAAACCCGACAAAGCCGGTTTTATGCTCGTGAACCAGACCATCTTTATCTGTCACCGACAACAAGCCTCGCTCAATATAGGGGCTTGCAAGGTTCCCCTCGGCAATCACTATCGACTCAATAAAATCATGGCATTCAAACCAATAGATTAAGCCGTACTTTGCTAAGAGTCGGGTGAAAAAGGTGTAGTCGTTTTCTAGCGCTTGTACACACTGCGGTAGCGTGGGTAAGTCTTTAGTGACTCGCCATTTTATCCGGTCTTGTGAATAGCCCGCTTTTTGTATCAACTTATTGAGGACAGACTGAACATTGGCTTGTACAAAGATTTGGCTTTTTTCTGTTTGCTTAAGTAACTCAAGGCGAGGCTTTAAGATTACCTCTGCACCACAGGTGTGCTCAGACACAAAACCAGATTGGATATCAAATAAAGTCCCAGTGAAATACGTTGATATTGCATCTGGTGACTCAATTTCAAACGTGAGCATATTGCCGACAAGTAACTCATCAGCCAGGTCAAATTGGGATTCTAGGTTCGCTTTGAGTAAAAAGCCGCTATTGATACAGGTCGTGAGTTCAAAATCGACGACATGTACAGGATGGTTAGTACCATACACCACAATCCTTGTTTGCATTTTTTATGTCCACTGTTGTTGGTTAAAGCCGTGCCACCAATACGCGGTACTACTTCCTAGTGTGCTGCGATTGGTTTTTATTTGCGCGCTATTGTTACATAAAAGGCAAGCATTTTTAACTCATTTTTTTATTCAGCATTCGAATGGTTATCTTTTGGCATAACGGATGGTTTTGAAAACGCCTCCCCGAAATCACACCGAATCCTCAAATCCAAGTCGATATATAATATAGCGTTGTGGGAGGCGGTTTACCCGCCGAGAAGTATGTTTTTCGAGTGAAGTATTGCCTCTTCTTTAGGCATCAAAGAAAAGTAAGTTTTAGTCTATGGATGGGCGTCGAAATCGGTCAGGAGGACGGGCTGACTTTACGGTAAATTTCGAGCTACCAGCCGTTAGCAACATAAACCTCCATGTTTAATATCAAAGCGCATCCATGCGCTCCTCGTTCATTCTTTTTAAACGACGAAAAAGAACGAACCAAGAAAACGTCGCCCCAGCATCACACTTAATCCTCAAATCCTAAGCCGATATAGTGCAACCGTCTTGTAAGGCACATCCATGATGCCAGACAAGACTTAGCCGACATCCTGTCGGCATATTGCATATCGACTTATGCTTTTCGGGTGTGATGGAGGGGGAAATAAGTTGCTTGTGAGATCGTCTACGATTTTTACGATTAAGCCGTTTGCAAGGGTTACAAAAACTATCAGCGTAGCCTCCAAGCTCACAGTGTAAATAGTTTTGTGGGAGGCGGTTCACCCGCCGAGAAGTATGTTTTTCGGTTGCGGTAAAGGGATTAGTATTGACTGCGAGTTCTAGTTTTTCTCTTAAAAGTAGCTAAGTAGTTTGCAAGCACCACAAGAATTTATCAGCGCCTTGTGTCTCCCTCATCACACCCAAAGTAAATTGCCAATGAGTCATTTCAACGCATGGATGCGTGAAAAGCGGTGACAGGGCCAAGGATGGCCCTTACACAGCGGTGACGTTCATATTGGTAATTTACTTGAGGAGTCAGTGTGGTGTTGGGAGTGCCTTTTCTTTTGCTACCTTTTCTTTGGGCAAGCAAAGAAAAGGTAGTCGTAGCCCATGGATGGGCGTCGAAATCGGTCAGGAGGACGAGCTGGCTTTACGACACATTTCGAGTTATCAGCCGTTAGTAACATAAACCTCCATGTTTAATATCAAAGCGCATCCATGCGCTCCTCGTTCATTCTTTCTAAACGACGAAAAAGAACGAACCAAGAAAACGTCGCCCCAACATCACACTCAATCCTCAAATCCTAAGCCGATATAGTGCAACCGTCTTATAAGGCACGTCCCTGTGCTAGACAAGACTTGGCCGACATCCTGTCGGCACATTGCATATCGACTTATGCTTTTCGGGTGTGATGGAGGGGGGAATAAGTTGCTTGTGAGATCGTCTACGATTTTTACGATTAAGCCGTTTGCAAGGGTTACAAAAACTATCAGCGTAGCCTCCAAGCTCACAGTCTAAATAGTTTTGTGGGAGGCGGTTCACCCGCCGAGCAGTTATGTTTTTCGAGTGATGAGGGGGTCTTTTCTTTAGGCGTCAAAGAAAAAGTAGTCGTAGCCTATGGGGGCGAAGTCAGTCAGGAGGGGGAGCTGGCTTAACTCATAACAGCGATATATGGACAGGAATGTTGAGCGTGATACATGAATTAAACAGAATTCATGGCCATTAACCCAATTCTGTCAATTTATAGTAGAATAGCTAACTTAGTGATGAGGTACTGCTGCTGTGTTAAAAGCGTTTAGTACCCTATGTTGTATCCTTTACTTATCTCTTGCTTCGTATGAATGGTGCTATGGTAGGTGTGAGTTTGGCAAGGTGTTCAGCATATGAGCTTTTAAAGTTAATTAATACAGGTGGTTATAATGGCAATACAGTGGTTCCCAGGGCATATGAATAAAGCGCGCAATGAGATCAAAGAGATCATGCCGCAGATGGATGTCATTATTGAAGTGCTGGATGCTCGTATTCCATATAGTAGCGAAAACCCGATGGTAGGGCAGTTACGCGGTGATAAGCCTGTTATCAAAATCATGAACAAAGCGGACCTTGCCGATCCTGAACTGACCAAGCAGTGGATGGAGTATTTTGAACGTGAGAGCGGTGTAAAAGCGCTAGCGCTTGGTCATGATAAGGCGAATGAAGTACAGCGTATTAATGCGCTTTGCAAAAAGCTTGCACCTCATAAAGTGGGTCAAGATAAGCAGCTAAAAGCCATGATCATGGGTATTCCAAATGTGGGTAAATCGACGCTTATCAATACACTTGCCGGCAGAATTGTTGCAAAAACCGGGAATGAACCTGCGGTAACTAAAGCGCAACAGCGTATTAAGCTTGAAGACGGCATTATGCTTTACGATACGCCGGGTATGTTGTGGCCAAAGGTTGAGAACGAAAACTCGGGCTATCGTTTGGCGGCAACGGGCGCTATTCGCGATACGGCTATCAATTATGAAGAAGTGGCGAGTTACACCGCTGAATATCTGCTGGGTGCATATCCAGAGCTTTTAAAAGCACGTTACAAGCTCGACGAATTACCGGACTGTGATTGGACATTTATCGAGATGGCTGGCCGCAAGCGTGGGTGTGTAAAGGGTGGCAATCAGGTCGATACGCATAAGATGTCGGAGATTTTAATCAACGAACTGCGCGATGCTGTTATCGGGCAGATCACGATGGAAACGCCGGAAATGCGAGAGTCGGAAGAAGAAATGGTTGCTGAGCTAAGAGCACAAGCTGAGGTTAAAAAGGCTGCGCGTGAAGACGAAAAACGTCAACGCCGCGCAAGAGCGCGTAAGAATCGCCGCTAAGCGGCGAATTTGGTTTGATTCCGGCCTTGTTTGGCACGATAGAGCGCGGCATCGGCGCGCTTTATAAAACCATCTTCTGATTCATCAATATGGTATTGTGCAACGCCAATACTGACTGTCACTTTGACCTCACATTCCGCCTGCTCTAGAGCAACATGGATCTTCTCAGCAATCGCAATTCCTTGCTCTAACGTCGCTTTGGGTAGCAATACCATAAACTCTTCGCCTCCCCAGCGGCACAGCAAACCGTTGTTTTCTATCTCGCGTTTACATACGCTCGAGAAGCATTGCAGCACTCTGTCGCCTACCACATGGCCATGTTGATCGTTCACTTGTTTAAAGTGGTCAATGTCCATCATCAACATCACTACAGGGGTTGATTGGGTGCGCGCCTTCGCTAAATGGTGCTGAAGCAGGGGCTCGAAGGCTTGACGATTAAAGGTATCGGTGAGTTTGTCGTACTTCGCCATTTTTTCTAAGCGTTTTTGATAATGATTAAACGTCAACTGCGCCACGGCCAATATTAATAGGGTGACGAGGCTCCCTACCCATAAATTGGTTGTGAGGATGTCGCTTATTCCACTTGATTTATCTATTGTTTGCTCAACAATTAAGTACCAGCCTATTGAGTCCAAATAGCGCGAATGAACAAACTCGGCATGGTCGTCGGTTTCCAACTGAAATTGATATTCAGATTGATTGAGCAGCGCCGTTGCTTGGGTTGGAAAACGGTCATGAATACTGGTGCCAGATAGAGTTTGATCGTTAAAAAATAATAGCCTGCCTTTGTGGTCAATAAAATACAGCTTGCGCGCGTAACTGGCTTCGTATTGTTCAATTAAATTGTGTAAATCAGCCAATAAGATACCAACCCCAACAACACCAATTACATCGTTGTTTTGTTTTATTTTATGATTAACGTAAACAATAGCTTCGTTGTTGTCTCTTGGATCTATATCAACATTGAGCGCATAATCTGTATCGTTATGCAGGCTTTCTCGATACCAATCGTTTTGTTTGGCACGGATGTCTAACTGCTGGGAGTTACCATCAAAGTGGTAATAAGTGAGGCTCTTGTCATCCACTAAAAAGCTCGTTTTTGCGTGATGTAATGCTCGAGTACCTTCTAAGTAGCTGAAAATAAGCGTAGGGTCTTGCTGTGAAGACGTTAGCCAACGTTTAATAAAGACGTTATTTGCCATTTGCTGAGAAATAATGATTGGAGCTTGCAGCCGTTTTTGGATGTCTAAATCAATCAGATGGCTGGTGAGTGGTAGAGCATCATCGCTCACTCCTTTATACAACGACTGTTTAGCGTGCTCGATGCTTATCCAGCTGGTGAAAATAAACCCTACCAGCAGCAGCAGGCTTAACAACATGTTATAACGGTAGCGTCGAGCGTTCATATTATTGTTATTTTTGGAAAAATAGAATGATACGAATTCTAATAAAAGAAAACGATTACACGACATTACAGCTGAATAAACGCTGATAGAAAATGTAGGCATAAAAAAAGCCCTGAGCAGGGCTTTTTGATTCATATCTACCGTCACCGATATGAGCAATGTAGCAAGTAAAAAGTGGTTGCCAGTGATACACATCAAGGGGCGTTGTAGCACATCACCGACAACACGATTCAGGGTCGAATCAGCAAGAGCACGTCCTCTTGTTGATATTGATTATCAATTAGATTTACCCTTGGGTCAATACCTTTTTGAAAATAATTCTCATTAATATTTGTGTGGTTGCTTTTCGGTAAGCGCTGAAAGTAGATATAAATTTTAGGCATAAAAAAAGCCCTGAGCAGGGCTTTTTACGTTCATATCTACCGTCACCGATATGAGCAATGTAGCAAGTAAATTGTGAGAATAAACTTAGTCAGGTTTAGGGGCGACTGAATTAAGTTCATTCAAGCCATTAACGTTGGCCAGCCGTGTTTCAGGGTCGAGAAACAAACTAGAGTACTAATGCCAATCTCAAGGTAGTGAGTACATCTGGTAGACAGGGCTTTACAACTATCAACCTTACTAACTGAGTTGGCGAAACAACACGTTGCCGTCTTGTTGATAGTGATTATCAGTTAGATCTAACAATGAGTCAATACTTTTTTGAAAATAATTCTCATTAATATTAGGGTGGCTATTTTTCTAGCAAATACCGAAGTAAAAATAAACTTTGGACATAAAAAAAGCCCTGAGCAGGGCTTTTTGATTTCATATCTACCGTCACCGATATGAGCAATGTAGCAAGTAAAAGTGGAGTTAGCGTCTAAATACGAGGAGCAATGCAAGTGCCTGCTAACGTCCTTTGGTAGTTGTGGATACCAGCCTTGTTTCGGGTCAAGAAACTATTGTGATAACAAGTTGAGCCGTCACTCTCGTCTTGTTGATATTGATTATCAGTTAGATTTGTAGAACTGTCAACGGTCTTTTTGAAAATAATTCTTATTTAGATCTAAGTGGTTGGAATTACACCAAATTTAAATTTATTGAGTGTATTGTTTTATTAATGTGATGGTTTTTGGTGTGTTTTATGTCTATTTCTGTTTTTCGAAGGGGAAAGCTTTAATTATCCCGAGACTTTGGTTAATTAGTATAGAAGAAGTAAAAGCCGACCAAAGCTACGGTAGCATTGGCCGACCAGAGAGAAGCTATCATTTAAATTAAGGGTGTGCCTGTAATGACTGCCATGGGATCACCGGCGCATCATTGCTGCTTGGGCGAGTAAATTCGCTGAGGTAAGGCGTGGGTCCCGTGAAGAAACCTGTATTACGTAAGTAAAACCGGTTTTGCTCCTCACCACCTTGATAATCCAAACGCGACCCTTTTCTGGCGGTGGCGTCATAAGTGAATTTAGCTTGATTTAACTCAACCCAGTTACCCTGGGTGTCACGTAAAAACTGACGGTTATAAAATGCTTTACGCTCAAGCTGTCCAGCTTCGGGTAAAAAGTTTTCCAAAAAGCTATGCGGTCTTGCAACATAGGTATTGGTTTCAGGGCGGCTAAAGGCTGCGATCAGCTTCCATTGACCGGTTTCCGGCGCATAAAAATAGCCACGATACTCAGTATGGCCTGCATTAATTGTACTGGGCTCAATATTGACTAAAAAGCGATATGTCGTATCAGGCTGCCAGTTATAACGTAAATAGCTTTGTCCTCCAGAACCTTCATTGCCAAATTCACCGACGTAAACGCCTTCGCCTTTAGCGAGTAATTTGATTTTAAGATTGTCAGGAATTGTGCCTGGATCATCGGTTTGGTATGGGCTCCAAACCGAAAACAGCACGCGACGCTCGGTGGGCGAGTTGACCTGAATACCAAAGTAACCTTCGCCAAAACCATTCGCCATAAAATACGAGCCTTGTGGATCGTAGCCAGATGGCACCGTTACTTCGTTGTAAAACCAGTTATAGTCCTTTTTGTCAGGTACGGTATAGGAAAGGTGTACTGAAGGGCCGCGACGACCCCAGTAAAAGTCTTCTTTGACATAGTTAGGTGCAGGGGTCATGGCCTCACCATCGAGACTGAGCCCGGTAATGGCAGGGAAGGCACTGTTTCGCCCTTTGGCTAATGTGTCACCGGCTATTTGGACAGTTTGATAGCCAACTTGCGTCACGGCAAAGTCACCGACTTTAACCTTAGTCGGGCTTTGTCTATCGAGGTTAAGCGCCACTTGTTTATTGTTATGCTTTACCAACAATGTACTTGGTGCTCTTGGTTTCTCAAGGTGTAAAAAGAGGGTATAGGTGCCAACGTTATTGGCATAAAAATAGTGATTAAATCTAAGCTGCTTATCTTGCCATGGGGCAATTCCGGCTTGAGTTATATATTGCCTGCTGGCGTCAATATCGTTGTTGACCCAAGCATTACCGTAACTGCTGATATAAGCTTCTTGTGCTGAGGCAAATAGCGAGGCGCACAGCAGTATCGGTGTCATTATTGTATTCTTCATCTTAAGTTCCTTGAATGGGGCGTGTTGCCCCATATTGATTTAGAAAGAAGTGTTAATGCCTAAACTGATACTGCGGCCGTAACGGCTCAAGTGGCTCACTTGCTCTTGGGTTTTAATGTATGACCATTGACGCTCATTGGTGAGGTTGGTCACGTTTAGGTCAATCCGTGTCTTTGCAGTAAGATTATAGCTGGCACTGAAATCAAATTGACCATAATCCGCTGCCCATTCTGGGCCGCCCCACGCATCTGGATACTTCAGGTAATCATCTCGCCAGTTGTAAGCGATACGCGCTTGGTAGTCATCCTTCTCATAATAGATAACCGCATTGTAAGAATGCTCAGACATTCCAGCGAACGGTAGCTCGTCTTTTTCGGGGTCGTCGTATTTACTATCCGTAAATGTGTAGTTGATTTGCATACCTAGGCCATCAAATGGTGCTGGTAGCAATTCCTCAAACGACTGTTGGTAAGCAATTTCGAAACCTTTGATCTCTGCTCCTGCTTCTGAACGTGGAGATACTTGGGTAAATTCCGGACCGTCAACTTCAACGCCGTCTTTTATGAATTTACCTACTTTTATCGTACCGATACGTCCCTGAGCGATAACCGATTTAATGTCTTTGTAATAGGTTGCAAAGGTGAGCGCACCATAATCAGAGAAGTACCACTCTAGTCCCAAATCAAGTTGGTCTGCTCTAAGTGGCTTGATCCCAGGGTTGGCAAGGTTAAGCTCAAACTTACTGAAATTAATTGAGCTATATGGGGTTAGAAAATCGATGCTAGGTCTGGTGATAACTTTAGCCGCGCTGGTTCTAAATAACAGTGAGTCTGTTATTTCTAACTTAAAGTTCATGCTAGGCAGTACATCAGTGTAGTCGTCTTCTACGTAAGAATCGGAGTAATAATCGGCAATATCCCCTTCTATGCGATAGATAATATCGCCATCTTCGTCTTCTTCTACGTTGTATACCAGACTTGGGTAATCAAAAACGTAGCCATCAGAGGTGATCTCGGTTTTGATTGCTCTTACGCCTAGGTTTAAGTTGTAAGGCATTTCCGACAGCTCGCCGACTAGATTGGTCTCTAAATAAAGTGCAAACGTTGACTCAGAAAGCTCGTAGGAATCTTTAGGACTCTTGGAAGCTCTAATTTTTTCATCTGCGGCTTGGGCATTAATGGATTGATAAAAAGCATAGAGTTTGTCGTAGTCGAAGCTGGCCCACGGTGCAGGGTGCATGCCCGGCTCACCATCTAGGAAGTTATCAAAGTTGGCGGGAACAAGTACATCTGCGGGTAGTCTAAATAAGTTAAGGCCACCGAGCTTTTCTACGCTTGAGTTATCAAAGCTGTCGTAATCTGAGTTTTTAAAATAAGCCCCACCATTACTAAACATCGATGGGTTATTTGATTTACTTACGTCTCTGCCTTTAGTTTGCTTTCCGTAATGAAAGCCAAACTTGATGTCTTTGACAAATTCCCATTCTGGAATAAATGTTCCCTCGAGCCTTAACTCTTCAACATCACTGATCACTTCCGTGCCATAGTTGTAGCTGTAATGAGCACCAAAGGGTTGATCGGCATTAAGTGCTGGTGACATGGTCACATCTGGCAGGAGGTTGTCGCCTGTTTGATCTATGGTGATAGTATCAACAAAGCCACGTGCCACAATGTAGCGGTTGTCGCCATCATTGATCCGCTCAGCACGGGACTTAGACACGTCAAATTCAAGCGTTAGATCGCTGGTAGCATACCATTTGAAGTTAAGACCGGCCTGCCAAGTGTCGGTATTGCGAGGCTCAGAGACGTTCAGTAGCTCAGCCATTGCACCATCGACTAACTCAATGTAGTTGACGTTGCCATCTTCATTGAATTTTAACTCACCTACTGCAGGGATCCCCGGCGTCCAAGGTTCATCATAGGTGACGAAAGAGATTTGATATTTTTCACCGTCGGTTTTGTAGCTTGAGTATAAGCTATCAAAGGTGACATCAATATCATTCGTTGGACGCCATTGTAAGGCGAGGCTTGCACCAATGCGCTCACGTTCGTCTTGCCAGTTCGAGTAGCGTACATATCCAGGGATCATTGAGGGGTGTACTTTCTCGCCCTCATCTAGCTCACCATTTCGGTTACTATCAACAGGGACTCGCACATCGGTATTTTCTTCTGGATCGTAAAATCCTTGTCCTTCGTAGGAGTCTTCGCGTTGTGTTCGCTCTGAATAAACGGCGGTGAATAGCGCGCCAAAGGTATTGTCAAAAAAGGTATCACTAATGAGGAAGGAGGCTTGGGGGTTGGTATCGCCGGTACGTTCTTCGTAAATGGCTTTGGCACTTCCGGCGAGGGTAAAACCATCCATATCTAACGGTCGGCGGGTTTTTATATTGATGACTGAACCAATCCCCCCTTCTTGCGTTTGTGCTTGTGGTGACTTGTACACTTCTAATGCTTGAACCATCTCAGGCGCAATTAAATCGAAGTTAAAGTCTCGGCTAGTGTGTTCAGATGCCATTCTACGACCATTGATGGTGGTAACGTTAAAGTCCCCACCAAGACCCCGCACTGTGACGTTTTGTCCTTCACCTGCGTTACGGGTAATGGCGATACCTGTCATTCGTTGTAGCGCTTCAGCGAGGTTTTGATCTGGGAACTTACCTATGTCTTCGGCAACGATGGCATCCATTACGCCGACGGCATTTTTTTTGAGAAAGAGTGACTCTTTGATACTCGAACGTACGCCACGTACTTCAATTTTCTCGACTTGTTGCTTGGCTTTATCTTGCTCGTCGGATCCGCTGTTCTGTTCTGTTTCCTGTGCATGCGCGTATTGGGACAGGGCACAGCTCACGGCCAATCCCACAGCACACAGTTTTAAAGTGTGTTTCATCTTGTTGTCCTGTTGAGTGTTGTTATTATTGCGCCCGCTATACGAGCGCTTATTCAGGCATTGTTAGTACTTGCTATAGATAACGTATTTAACCTTTGGTTAGTTATGTGACAATGCCTAGTGGTGCTGCAGTGCGCCATGTGCCCCTGGTGAAATCCGGGAAGTCCTTGCTATTACTTCTGTCTGCAACTGAGTCCATTGAAAGAGGGAAGACCGCTGACCAAGCAGCTGCGTCGTAAACATCCTGATCTAGCGGCTCGCCATTACGAAGGCAGTAAATAATGCGCCAGAACATTAAGAAATCCATGCCACCATGGCCGCCGTTGCGCTCAGCTTCAGCCCCCATTTTTTGCCAAAGTGGATGATCGTATTTGCCGTACCAATCATTCATGTCGTAATCCCACTCGTGAAAGCTCTTACTCCCGCCGTTTTCAAGCGCGATGCGGTTGGGGAATCCTGCAAATACGCCGTTAGTACCTTGAATTAAATTATGGCGGGAGTAAGGGCGTGGGGTAGTGGTATCGTGCTGTACCATAATCGAACGACCTTTGATGGTTTTAATGATGCTGGTGTTCATATCTCCAGCAATATAGTTCAGTTGGTTTCGTTCATGATTTGCTGGAAACTCACGTTTGGCATAGGCTGCACGACCAAGTGCTGGGGAACTCATGGACGAGATATAGTCGAAGCGATCGCCACGGTTGATATTCATATATTGAGAAACAGGGCCTAAGCCATGAGTGGGGTAGAGATTACCGTCGCGTTTGGTATGCCAGTGTGTACGCCATGAGCCGGTTTTATGCTCAATTTCTTTCATTTGCCAACGAAGTTCATGGATATAAGCCGCTTCACCGTGTAGTAACTCACCGAATAACCCTTGGCGAACCATGTTCAATACCATCAGCTCGTCGCGGCCATAGCAAACGTTTTCCAACATCATGCAGTTCTTTTGCGTGCGCTCTGCGGTATTTACCAATTGCCACGCTTCTTCTATGGTTACTGCAGCTGGCACTTCAACCAAAGCATGCTTTCCACTCTCCATTGTGTCTACCGCCATAGGCGTATGCCATTTCCAAGGCGTAGAGATGATCACAATATCAATGTCATCGCGCGCCAACATGCGGCGATAGTCCATATCGCTCTTGCCATAAGTTGCTGGCTTGGGTAAACCCTTGTCGACAACAATTTTAACGGCTCTATCGACGACTTCTTGGTGCGTATCGCAAATGGCCTTGATCTCGACACCATCAAGATGGCAAAAGTGTTTTACCGCGCCAACACCACGTTGACCCACACCAATAAAGCCCACTCGCACGACGTCCAGTTTCGGTACGACTAGACCTTGAACTGAATTTCCTTGTGGCTTTGGTGTAAGCGGCGTCTTATTATTGTTACTTGCGCAGCCAACCACTGCGCTTGTTGCTGCGATAGCAGCCATTGATTGAAGAAATCGCCGGCGGTTTAGATCACCCATAATAACCTCTTAGTTGTTCACTCTTGTTGTTAAAAACGAAATGTTATTTTTGGTTATTATTACGGCAGTTTTATTTTGAACGCAAGAAAAATATCTTTCATATTCTTTCGTTTTATTTTCGATTTGTTTCTCATTTAAATTTAAATCATTATAAAACAGATGGTTGTGTCTGTTTTTGTTTAAGGTTAAAAAAATAAATTGAAAGAAAGTGAAAGGTGTGTAGACTAAATTTAACCAAAACGAAAGGAGGTGTCATGCTGAACACCATCGAAAGACGCCACGAAATCGTTCAACTCGTTGGTCAAACGGAACGAGTAGAAGTATCTGAACTGGCAGAACAATTTGGTGTATCAACCGTGACGATCAGAAATGATCTCAATGCCTTACATGATAAAGGATTGTTGGTTCGCTCTCATGGCGGTGCCGTTGCGAGTTCTAGGTTAACCAAAGAGCTCACCATAACGGAAAAGCACGATCATCATCACCAGGTGAAAGTCGAGCTTGCAAAGTTAGTGGCGGGTCTTATAGGCAATAATGAGTCTATTATTCTAGACTCTGGTACCACCACAGAAGAGGTTGCGAAGCAGCTGACTGAGCATCAACAGTTGGTGGTGATGACTAATGGTCTTAACGTGGCGCAAGCACTCGTTGCAGCCGATGGCGTTGAAGTGTTGATGACCGGAGGCTCACTGCGTAAAAAGTCGCTGTCGTTTTATGGCAGTCACGCAGAAGATCAGCTAAAGCAATATCACTTTGACCGTTTGGTGCTTGGTGTCGACGGGTTTTCTGTCGATGTTGGTGTAACGACACACTTTGAACCAGAAGCCGCGCTTAACCGCGAGATGTGTAAAGCTGCAAAACAAGTCATAGTGGTGACGGACTCCAGCAAGTTCGATCGTAAAGGTGTACACCGTATTATCGCCTGCGAAGAAATTGACGTTTTGGTAACGGACAGTGGTATTCCAGCTGATATTCATCAGCAATTGGTTGCCGCCGGAATTGAGGTACATTTAATAACGTCTTAAGAGGTGATCATATGCGGCGTTTTCAAGCCCTAATCGAAGCCAATAAATCAGGGAAAAACTCAGGTATTTATGCCATTTGCTCAGCTCACCCTTGGGTGCTGGAAGCGTCGATAAGATATGCCAAGCAGGAAAATACGCTGCTATTAATTGAGGCCACGGCCAATCAGGTTAACCAATTTGGCGGTTACACCGGGATGTGTCCTGCGGATTTTATTGCCAAAGTCGAAGAAATGGCTGAAGAGCTTGGTTTTGATAAGCAGTTACTGATTTTTGGTGGTGATCACTTGGGACCTGTCTGTTGGACGAGTGAAAATAGCCAAGCCGCAATGGCCAAAGCGTGTGACTTAGTCGCTGAATACGTGAAGGCTGGTTTTAAGAAGATCCACTTAGATGCCAGCATGCCCTGTGCTGACGATCCTGACGCGTTAAGCGATGATATTGTAGCTAATCGCGCTGCCTTATTGTGTCAAACAGCGGAAGCAGCCGCGATTGCGACGTTTGGTCGTAGTGATATTGTTTATGTGATTGGTACTGAAGTTCCCCCTCCAGGTGGCGCTGATGAACAGATTGACAGCCTGCAACCGACCAGCCAAGTTGCTGCGCAAGAAACCCTAGCTTGCCATCGTGAACTTTTTGCAAATAAGGGATTAGCGGATGCTTGGCAACGCGTGGTTGCAATGGTGGTGCAGCCGGGTGTTGAGTTTGATAACACCCAAGTGTTTGATTACAAATCGAACGAAGCGAGTGCCTTAAAAGATTTTATTCGTACCGTTGACCGTATCGCTTTCGAAGCGCATTCGACAGATTATCAAACTGCAGGTGCTTATCAGTCGTTGGTTGCTGACCACTTTGCCATTTTGAAAGTCGGGCCTGAATTGACCTTTGCGCTACGCGAAGGGTTATTTGCGCTTCACCATATTGAAAAGCAATTACTACCCATGCATAGCCAATTTATTGAGGTGGTGGATGAGGTCATGTTGGCAGAGCCTACGAGTTGGCAGCGTTTTTATCACGGCAAACCACAGCAACTCCGGTTCTTGCGCCAATTTAGCTTTAGCGACCGTATCCGTTATTACTGGCATCAAGACGCGGTGCAAAAGGCGTTAGCAACCATGCTCGAAAACCTAGCGCAGCAGACTTTATCATTGCCGCTTATCAGCCAATATTTTCCAGAGCTATATCAACAAGTACGCCGTGGTGAAATAGAAAGGGATGCCAAAGCGTTGGTGATTGCCAAAATTCAACGTGTTGTAGCTCGCTATTCAAACGCGTGTTTTGCCATGGAGAAAGCGTCATGAACACTTTGCTAGGACACGAAGTTGCGCAACTAAAAACACGAAATGCCTATTGGACCGCAAAAGAGATCACCCAGCAGCCACAGATGTGGCAAGAGACCGCCCAATTAGTCGCGAGCATAAAGCCTAGGCTTTTGGTGGAGTTAGCTCCTTTTCTAGATGACCCTGATACTCAGGTTATTTTGACAGGGGCGGGTACATCCGCTTATATCGGTGACGCTATCGCCACTCATCTTAATACACACATGCGCCAAAGTGTGCGGGCTGTGAGCACAACTGACTTAGTTGCTGCACCAAGGCAATATCTAGCGACGGATAAGCCGTGTTTATTGGTATCCTTTGCTCGCTCTGGTAATAGTCCTGAAAGTGTTGCGGCCGTAGAGTTGGTAACACAGCTGGTTAGTAACAGTCAGCACCTTTTTATCACTTGCAACCGTGATGGAAAGTTGCATCAAGCAGCGCAGCAGGCAAACAATGCAACAAGTATATTGTTACCGGAACCTACGCTTGACCAAAGTTTTGCAATGACGAGTAGCTATTCGTCAATGATGGTTGCAGCGCTACAACTTTTTGCTGCGGATGATGGCTCCGTGGATAAGTTGATCAATGCAGCGCAAAGCATGTTAGCTGCAACAGAGCAACAAAATATCCGTGCATTTGCACAACAACCATTTGAGCGTTTGGTGTATCTAGGCTCTGGCTGTTTGTTGGGATTTGCAAAGGAAGCTGCGTTAAAAATGCTTGAGCTATCGGCAGGCCAAGTAATGAGCGTGAGCGAGTCACCGCTTGGGTTCCGTCATGGTCCAAAATCACTTATCAATAGCAAAACTGTCGTGGTATGTTTTATCTCAAGCGATGGTTATACCAATTTATACGATCAGGACTTAGTTGCTGAGCTGCAGCGTGATGGAGCAGCCATGACGGTACATTCACTTTGCCCTAAAGTGTTACCACTAGAAGACGTGTGGCAAGGATTACTGTATATGTTGTTTGCACAGCAGTTAAGTTTCTATAAAGCGCTGAACCTCGGCATTTCACCGGACAATCCTTGCCCGTCGGGGGAAGTGAATAGAGTTGTGCAGGGCGTAGTCATTCATCCATTTGGGAGCGAAGTATGATTTATGGGGTGGATGTTGGCGGGAGCAAAATTGAAATTGCGGTGTTCGATGAAAAACTGCAACGTATAGAATCTTGGCGTGTGGCGACACCAAAGCACAGTTATGAGGCGTTTTTGACGCAAATCGTAACCTTGGTGCAGCAAGCCGACGCTAAATATGGTTGTAAAGGACAGGTGGGTATTGGGATGCCTGGGATAGTAAATGCGCAGCAGCGCGTGCTATCTGCAAATGTCCCTTGCGCCAATGGCAAAGAAGTTAAGGCTGATCTCGTTGCACAACTTGAACGGCCCATTGCGGTCGAAAATGACTGCCGTTGCTTTGCGTTATCTGAGGCCAGTCTTGGGGCTGGTAAGCAATACCAAAAGGTCTTCGGGGCAATAATAGGCACTGGTGCCGGAGGCGGGTTTTGTATTGATGGTGCACTGTATAAAAGTGCCCAAGGGATCGCCGGCGAATATGGTCATCACCCACTTTCTGCGGTATTACAACAAAAGTATAACCTGCCTATTTTAGCGTGTGGCTGTGGACTGCAAGGGTGTTTAGAGCGCTATGTCGCAGGGCCAGGGCTGGCCGGTTTGTATCAACATTTCACTACGCGAACACTTACCTCAGAACAAGTTATCACAGCGATGCGGGCTGGAGAAAGTGAAGCTCGCCATGCTTTTACTTGTTATATGGATCTGTTGGGCTCGGCGTTTGCAAATTTAATCAAAGCATATGACCCAGAAGTTATCGTGCTTGGTGGTGGCATGTCGCTTATCGATGAACTTGTAGAAGCACTCCCAAAAGCCATTGAACCTCACGTATTTTCCGCAGTGTCAGTGCCAGATATTGTTAGAGCCAAGCATGGTGATGCAAGTGGTGCATTGGGTGCGGCATTACTTGGGAGCAAAGTGCATGCTTGAACAGCTTCGTTATATTCGGCCCCGTCGTATCTACACCCCAACTCGTGTTCTTGAAGATCACGTTGCGGTAATAAAAGATGAGCGCTTTCACACGATTATTCCTGCGGCGGAAGCGCCTGATAATACCGAGTCTTATCCCAAGCTCGACATGTGGCCTGGGTTAATTGATTTGCATATTCATGGCCGAGAGGGGTGCGATGTTATTGATGGCAAACTCTCCAGTATAGAAACCATTAGCACCTCGTTGCTCAAACATGGCGTCACTGGCTTTTTGGCTACCACGGTGACGACTACGTGGCCACAAACCATTGCAGCGATGAAAGTTATTGGAGCTGCATATAAGCTAAAGATGCCGGGGGCTCAGGTGCTTGGTGGGTATAGTGAGGGGTTGTTTTTCAGCGAAAAACACAAAGGTGCCCATAACGAAGCTTTCTTTAAGCCGTTAGACGAGGCCCTGATTGATGAAATGATTAGCGCGGCTGATGGTGCGCTTAAAGCGGTGGCACTCGCGCCTGAAAAGGCCAATGGTGTTGCAATGACACAGTACCTAAGTAAACATGGGGTACGGGTGATGCTAGGTCATTGTGATGCGGATTTTGCGCAAACCAATGCCGCTTTGGCACATGGTGCCTGCGGTGGAGTCCACGTATTTAACGGCATGCGTGGCATCCATCACCGTGAACCGGGCTGTGCTGGTGCGTTGTTACTTAATAGCCAAGCCTTGGTTGAAGTGATTGCCGATGGTATCCATTTACACCCCGCGATTTTACAGTTGATCTACCGCCTAAAAGGTCAACATAAGGTAGCTTTGATCAGTGATTGTATTAATGCGGGTGGCCTGAAAGATGGTGAATATCAATTGGGCGAGATGCCAGTGGTGGTTAAGGATGGCGTGGCGAAAACCCACAGCGGCAGTTTGGCTGGCAGTACACTGACACTTGAGAAAGCAGTGCAGAACTTAGCGAAATTAGCTGACATTCCACTTGTTGAGGCCATCAATATGGCAAGTCTCGTACCTGCAACTTATTTAAATATGGACAATGAACTTGGCAGTATTGAACAAGGTAAGATTGCGCATTTTTCTTTGCTAGATGATGCATTCCAAGTCCATCATGCCAACTTGTTTGGGAAGCAGGTCTTTTAACAGAAACCTTCACAAACCGTGCTGAAATTGACATCAAACAGCAAGAATATTATTAAATATAGCGGCCTAGCAGTAAGCGGTACGGTAAAAAAGGGTGGCAAAGTTTCGCATTAGAAACTTTTTCGTGAATTGATTGCATTTTAGACGACTTCAAGGATGATGTTCGCTACAAGAGGTGATATACTCCCGCCGAATAATTTTTCTACTTTAAATAGAGTAAAACAATGGCAGATTTATCGAAATACAGAAACATTGGTATTTTCGCGCACGTTGATGCGGGTAAAACTACCACCACTGAGCGTATTCTAAAGCTTACTGGTAAAATCCACAAAACTGGTGAAGTTCACGACGGTGAGTCAACAACTGACTTCATGGAGCAGGAAGCTGAGCGTGGTATTACTATCCAATCAGCAGCGGTAACTTGTGAGTGGAAAGGCCACCGTTTAAACGTTATCGATACTCCTGGACACGTTGACTTCACAGTAGAAGTATACCGTTCACTAAAAGTACTTGATGGTGGTATCGGTGTATTCTGTGGTTCTGGTGGTGTTGAACCACAATCAGAAACTAACTGGCGTTATGCGAACGAATCAGAAGTTGCTCGTTGTATCTTCGTAAACAAACTAGACCGTATGGGTGCAGACTTCTACCGCGTAGTTGATCAAGTTGAGAAAGTACTTGGTGCTAACCCACTAGTGATGACGCTTCCAATTGGTATCGAAGACCAATTCTGTGGTGTTGTAGACGTACTTGAGAAGAAAGCATACGTTTGGGATGACACAGGTCTTCCTGAAAACTACGAAGTACAAGACGTTCCTGCAGACATGGTAGACAAAGTTGAAGAATACCATGAAATGCTAGTTGAGTCTGCTGTTGAGCAAGACGACGACCTAATGGAAGCATATATGGAAGGTGAAGTACCTTCTATCGAACAAATCAAAGCGTGTATCCGTAAAGGTACTCGTGATCTTGCGTTCTTCCCAACTTACTGTGGTTCAGCGTTCAAAAACAAAGGTATGCAACTTGTACTAGACGCTGTTGTAGATTACCTACCTTCTCCTACAGAAGTTGAGCCTCAGCCACTAACAGATCCTGAAACAGGTGAGCCTACTGGTGAAGTAGCAACTGTTGACGCTGATGCGCCACTTAAAGCGCTTGCGTTCAAAATCATGGACGATCGTTTCGGTGCGCTTACGTTCATCCGTATCTACGCTGGTCGCATGAAAAAAGGTGACACTATCCTTAACTCTGCAACTGGTAAAACAGAGCGTATCGGCCGTATGGTTGAGATGCAAGCGGACGAGCGTACTGAACTTACTGAAGCACAAGCGGGTGACATCATCGCAGTTGTTGGTATGAAGAACGTTCAAACAGGTCACACGCTATGTGATCCTAAGCACGAGTGTACACTTGAAGCGATGATCTTCCCTGATCCAGTAATCTCAATCGCTGTTGCACCTAAAGATAAAGGTGGTAACGAGAAGATGGGTATCGCGATCGGTAAGATGGTTGCAGAAGATCCTTCATTCCAAGTTGAGACTGATGAAGATTCAGGTGAAACTATCCTTAAAGGTATGGGTGAGCTTCACCTAGACATTAAGGTAGATATCCTTAAGCGTACATACGGTGTAGACCTAATCGTTGGTCAGCCTCAGGTTGCTTACCGTGAAACTATCACACAAGAAGTTGAAGATAGCTACACGCATAAGAAACAGTCTGGTGGTTCTGGTCAGTTCGGTAAGATTGACTACCGTATCAAGCCTGGTGAAGTTGGTTCTGGCTTTACGTTCAAGTCTACAGTTGTTGGTGGTAACGTTCCTAAGGAATTCTGGCCAGCAGTTGAGAAAGGCTTCAAGTCAATGATGGAAGAGGGTGTGCTTGCAGGCTTCCCAGTACTAGACGTTGAAGTAGAACTATTCGACGGTGGCTTCCACGCAGTTGACTCATCAGCAATCGCGTTCGAAATCGCTGCTAAAGGCGCATTCCGTCAGTCTATCCCTAAAGCGGGTGCACAACTTCTTGAGCCAATCATGAAAGTTGACGTGTTCACGCCAGAAGACAACGTAGGTGACGTAATTGGTGACCTTAACCGTCGTCGCGGTATGATCAAAGACCAAGAAGCTGGCGCAATGGGCGTTCGTATCAAGGGTGAAGTACCACTATCTGAAATGTTCGGATACATCGGTCACCTACGTACTATCACGTCTGGTCGTGGTCAGTTCTCTATGGAGTTCTCACACTATGCACCATGTCCAGCAAACGTTGCTGACGCGGTAATCGCAGCTGAGAAAGAGAAAAAAGCAGCTAAGTAATTTATTACTTACTTTGCATAAAAAGGTCGCCAATGGCGGCCTTTTTTGTATCTAAAGTTCAATAAGTTAAATTTGAAATTTAGTATCTAAAAGTCGTCACTTTTATTTCATATTTTATTAATTCTAAAGTTCTTGCTTTAGGGACATTGGCACTTTATCATTAGCTTTTCTTCAATAAATTGGGTCGGACTACTGCGTCGTCGTGGGCTGAATTTCATTGTGGTTGAGTAAATAAAGGAGATACTCAATGAGAACTTTAGAGTTAGAAGTAAACTGGCTTTTCTATGTATTTACACTTGCGCTGATTTGGCTTAGCAACACACTGCTTTCGATCCTAGATATTCCCTCTCTATTATTGCAATTAATTACATTAATCCCTTTGCTATTGATCCTAGCTACATTGGGGTTATCATTAACCGGAAAACGTTTTTTACATATCGACAAAGCTGGGGTGAGCTATAACTTTTTTGATAAAGCGCGCTATCTCCATGCAGAGCACATTCAAGCAATTAGGTTACGCTCTTGGAGTATTTTAAGTATTCCTGAAGTACAGCTCGATGATGGCCGAGTCATTCGTTTCTTTAGTTGGAAAATGAATGCTGATGAGCTTGTAAAAGCAAAAAGCTTGATAAGATAAGTTGCTAGAAATGCAGGTGAGAATCTCACCTGCTCAAAATGATGGTGCTTACTTCTCGTTTAGCCAAATAGCGGCTTGCTTTGCAAAGTAGGTCAAAATACCATCTGCGCCAGCACGCTTAAATGCGAGTAAAGATTCCAATACCACAGGCTTCTCGGCCAACCAACCATTATCAATCGCAGCTTTATGCATCGCATATTCACCACTGACTTGGTAAGCAAATGTTGGTACCCCAAACTCATCTTTAACACGTCTGACGACATCTAGATATGGCATACCCGGTTTTACCATGACCATATCTGCACCTTCTTGTAAGTCCAAGGCGACTTCACGTAGTGCTTCGTCAGAATTAGCAGGATCCATCTGGTAGGTTTTCTTGTCAGCTCCTTTAAGGTTGCCCGCAGAGCCAATCGCGTCACGGAAAGGTCCATAGTAACTTGATGCATACTTAGCAGAGTAGGCCATAATACGAGTATGAATAAAACCGCATTCTTCAAGTGCTTCGCGTACTGCACCAATACGACCATCCATCATATCCGATGGTGCGACAACATCAGCTCCGGCTTCAGCATGAGAAAGCGCTTGCTTGACCAATACTTCTACTGTTTCCTCATTCATTACATACCCGTCTTCATCTAAGATTCCGTCTTGTCCATGGACTGTGAATGGGTCTAATGCAACATCGGTGATCACACCGAGCTCAGGACATGCAGCCTTTATAGCGCGTACCGCTCTTTGTACTATGCCTTCTGGATTATAGGCTTCTTCAGCAAGTAGCGATTTGTGCTCTGCAGGTGTCACAGGGAACAGCGCAATTGCTGGAACACCCAGCTCTACAAGCTGTTTGGCTTCTTCAACTAATAAGTCAATAGACAGGCGTTCAATACTTGGCATAGATGGGATAGCTTCACGCTTAGACTCACCATCCAATACAAACACTGGATAGATTAAATCGTTAACCGTTAGCGTACTTTCGCTCATTAGACGTCTTGAAAAGTCATCGCGGCGCATTCTGCGCATGCGAGTTAGGGGGAAAAGATCAAGTCCTGATTGAGCCACGTTAATTCTCCTGATTGGGGTTGAAAGTGACAATGCGATTACGGCCTTGCTGTTTTGCTTGATACAAGGCTTTATCCGCATTATCTGTGTATAGCTGTGGATTGTGTGGATCGCTAACCACTGCACTATAAATGCCTGCGCTGGTCGTCATCTCAATGATATGTTCACTAAATTGAATTTTGAGCGCTGCTGTTGCCACTCTTAGACGCTCAGCGACTTCAAGCGCACCTTCTTCAGGTGTGTTTGGAAGTAGCAAAATAAACTCTTCACCGCCATAACGGAATATTTCGTCATGGGGTCGACGTAAGTGTGATTTGATTAAGTTGGCAAACTCGCAAATCGCTTGATCACCTGCTAAGTGACCATATTTGTCATTAATTTTTTTGAAGTGATCAATATCAAAGATAACAAGGCTTAATACCGTTTGTTCTCGTCTTGAGCGGCGTACTTCCATTTGTAAGCGCTTGTCGAAGTAACGACGGTTTTTCACTTTTGTGAGAGGGTCTTCCATGTTCATGCGTTCCAGCTCGCGATTTTTATCTTCGAGTTCTCGCAACGTGACTTGAAGCTCAAAAGTGCGTTCTTCAATGTTAGATTCTAAGTCGTATTGGGCTTGTTCTTGTAACTTAAGTTTTTCTTTTAATAGGGCATCTTCAGCTTGAGTATGCGCTAGGCGTTGCTGTTGCTTAGCCAGTTTTTCATCTCGTTGGGAGATATAAAGCCGTATTAATAGATAGCTGAGTAGCGTTGCTTCTATGACGAAAATGCCAAAGTAGCCTAAGTGATTCAAAAAGCTACCTGACTGAACTCCCACCTCAACAGTAAATGGGTAGCTGATCACGATAAAGTGGCACAGTGCGATAGCAATCAAGGTGTTCCGGCTATTGTGGTGAATGCGTGCCAGTGTATACATAAGTAATATTGCAATGATAAAGCTGATACTGAGGGCGAGCAGAAGTGATTCAAAAACCGGTAATAAGGCAATGATGATGAACAAGCCCAGCGTGATCAAAGTAACTCTTTTACCTGTAAGTTGTGGGTGTGACAGAAGTGTCTTACCTGAACAGTAACTTAGAGTGGGTAGCAGTAGTGCACTGAGTAACAGGGTCATTATGCCTTGACCATACTGCTGAAACCATTGCCAAGAAGAATAAAAATAACGATAGCCAAAGCCATAAATATGAGCGTTGAATAGCCATATAATTGCAATCAGCAGAGTCGCACATAGAAAATAGTTTTTTTTCGTGACGTAATACAGCGTGGCATTGGTTAAAGCTAACGCCAATACAAAGCCAGCCAAGATACCAAAAATAAGGTTAAATTTACTTTTAAACTGCAGGTACTCATTGGGCTCCCAGACTGCAAGAGGAGCAGTTATCGCGCCATCGTCGCTAATTTGTAAATATAAATGGCTTTGCGTTAGAGGTTGTAGTTCTAATGGAATAACAAGCGATTCATACTTAAGTGGACGCTTAATCAGTGGCAATGTATCACCAATGTCCAAAGTAAATATAGGATGGTTAGGCCTGACATGATAAGCAGTAACCGAATCGATAAGGTTGTTGTTTATGCTGACTAGTATCGGAGTTAGCGAGCTGTTGGTGTTGTTTAATGCTATTTTCAGCCACAGGTACTGACCTACAGGCCGAAGACCAGTTGGTACTTGAATACTGTTATGCCATTCGACAGGCGCTGCCAATAACTCGTTAAGTGATGCGTATTTACTGAGTGTGTAACTTAACTTTACTTGATGTTCTGCCTTAAAAGGGTCAGATACAGTCACACTGGCGAAGATCGAAGCGTTAAATAAAAACAAGCACAGAGATAGCAGAATACGCATACGGACTTACCTCAAAAACAATTGCGTAAAATTGGCAGAGGTTGCGCTGATCACATCGGTAACTGGACACTGCTTTAGTTGAGCAATTTGTTCAGCCACGTGGGATAAGTACATTGGTTCATTGCGGCGAGATTTTGGCTTAGGTTTAATTGTTCGTGGCAATAAATAAGGGGCATCGGTCTCTAATAGCAAACGATCTAGCGGGATATATTGAATGAGCGCTTGCAATGCTTGACCTCTACGTTCATCACATACCCAACCAGTTATGCCGATCATTAACCCATAGTCCAAGTAACGACGCAACGCATTACGGTCACCAGTAAAGCAGTGTAGTACACCTCGAACCTCAACTTCTTTTAGCAGTCCAACTAGCGCGTCATGCGCGTCTCTTTCGTGTAAATAGACTGGGTAGTCAATAGTTTCTGCTAGCTGCAGTTGCGTTAAGCACACGCTCTGCTGAATCGGTCTTGGTGAAAAATCACGGTTAAAGTCTAAACCACATTCACCAACGGCCACCGCCCTGTTGCTACTTTTTAAAAGAGTGAGGAGATCATGGTACAGGGTATCTGGAGCGCTTTTGGCATCATGTGGGTGAACGCCTGCTGTGCAGTAAAGGTGATGTTGTTCAGCAAGCGCAATACTCTGCTCGCTGCTCGTTAAGTCACAACCGATAGCAAGCATAGACTCTATACCAGCCTCTTTGGATCTAGAAATCACATCGTCCAAATCGGATGCGAATTGCGAGCTGGTGAGGTTAACACCAGCATCGATCATCGCGCTCATCAATTAACTCGTTTTACTCGTGTAGTGCGATTTGAGCCCTTTTTTTTCATCAAAAATGAGCCAAAAGAGGCACGCTGAATAATGAGCGTATCTCCTTCATCTGCAAAGAAGGTTTCCTTTGATACTTGAGTCCATTCTTGACCATTGTCTAACGTAAAGACCTTTTTACCTCTGCGTGTTTTGGTAATTTTAATTACATCTGCGGTGATCGCTTCAATTTCTTCGCTTGCGACTTTCACACGACGCTCAAGGCCAAACCCCTCTTCTTTTAGTTCTGGAGTAACGCTTGCCACCGGTGCTACAGCACCACTTTGCTCGTCGTTAGGCGTCATATTTTTTGTTGCATGTTTTGCGGTGATAGGTTTGTTGGCAATCACATTGTCGTAGCACATAAGACGCTTAAAATCATTTTCGATCAGCGTACAAGCTTGTAACGCCTGCGTATTTATCGGCTCTGCGGCGCATAAAGAAGAAAATCCTAGTGCGAACAGTATCATGGTTTTTTTCATTCTTCTGACTCCTGTTGTTGTGGTTTAGCGCTATAAAACTTGGCTAGAATGAGCCCTAACTCAAACAAGAGTAGCATAGGGAGCGCTAATAGAGTTTGAGATAAAACATCGGGTGGTGTTAAAAACATCGCGATGACAAAAGCGCCAACGACAACATAAGGTCGCTTCTCTTTTAAGCTCGCGGGGGTTGTCATGCCACTCCAGCATATAAGCATAATGGCGACGGGAATTTCAAAGGCGATACCGAAAGCAAAAAATAGCTTCAAGATAAAGCCAAGATAGCTGCTTATATCTGGCGAAAGAGTCATCATTTCGGGCCCAACGCTGGTAAAGAACCCCAAAATAATCGGCATCACAACAAAATAGCAAAATGCAATCCCGCCATAAAATAGCAGTACACTTGATAGTAATACTGGGATAAGCATACGCTTTTCGTGTTTATATAAACCAGGTGCGATAAATCCCCACACTTGGTGCAAAATAAATGGCACAGCGGCAAATAACGACACAAAAAGTGTTAACTTAAAAGGGGCGAAAAAAGGGGCTGTGACATCTGTAGCAATCATGTTTGTGTTGCTAGGCAGGCTCTCAACAAGGGGAGCTGCAACAAAGGCATAGATATCATTGGCGAAGTACACCAAAGCAACAAAGATAACGAAAACGCTCATTAACGCTCTCATTAAGCGGTTTCTTAACTCAACAAGGTGAGCAATAAATCCACTCTGGGCTGATTCTGTCATGTAACTTGACTCGTACGAATATAGTGCCAGTTGGAAAAGATAAAAAGGCGCTGCTTGGGCGTTAAATACCCAAAGCCGACCTTACTCTAATTATCTAACTGGTAGATTGATTAGTCTTTGTTTTTATTATTGTCGGTTGATTTATAAGAATGTCTAACTGATTCAGCCGCATCTTGTAATTCTTGAACGGATTGCTTGAGATCTGGGGCCAAATCTTGCATTCCCTGTTGTTCCGCTTTCTTTAAGTTATTATGTAGCTCATGAACGCGTAACTCTTCACTGACTTCAGCTTTGACTGAATTAGCAACAGATTTTACCGTTTTTACCCATCTAGCTACGGTGCGGATTGCAACGGGAAGACGCTCTGGGCCAAGTACAATTAGGCCTACGATAAGAACGACCACTAACTCCCACATACCCATGTTGAATTACACCTTATCTTTTTCTTTCTCTGATACAGGTTGAGCTTGCTCAGTCGTTGTATTCTTAAGCTTTTCAGGTTCAGTTCCGGCCTCTGATTGTTCATCCGATACTGCCTTTTTAAAGCCTTTAACTGCACCACCTAAATCACTACCAATACCACGTAGTTTTTTAGTTCCAAATAACAAAACAATGATGGCTAAAATAATAAGTAATTGCCAAATACTGATCCCACCGAATCCCATAATAACTCCATTGATACTTACTGCTTATGAATAATGATTATACGCCTAGCGAGCAAAAAATCACCCTGTTTTACGCCATGCGCTAATAAATACTAGCACGGCAATAATTGCAAGTAGGCTACTTGCGACAGGCTTGTCAAAAATAAAGCTCAATCCCGAGATTATTGCAAAACTACTCGCCGCTAAACCCAACAACAAAGGCTTGGTAGCAGTATCTGCTTTTTGTGTGACAGCTGAAGGGGGACGGCGCTTGAGATTTTGGTAAATCAAATCCGGCAGTTCTGGCATTTTCTCGGCCCAAAATGGTAGATTTGCATATAGCTTTTTTGCCACTGCGAGCGGACCTACTTGTTCTTGCACCCAATGTTCTAAAAAGGGCTTAGCTGTTTTCCACAGATCTAGTTGCGGGTAAAGCTGACGTCCTAAGCCTTCTACATATAACAGAGTTTTTTGCAATAATACCAATTGTGGCTGCACTTCCATGTTGAAGCGCCTTGCTGTGTTAAACAAATTTACCAGCACATGACCAAACGAAATTTCAGCGAGCGGTTTGTTAAAAATGGGTTCGCATACGGTACGAATGGCAAACTCAAATTCCTCTACACAGGTATCCGCCGGAACCCAGCCAGAATCCACATGAAGCTGCGCAACTTGGCGATAGTCACGATTAAAGAAGGCGATAAAGTTTTCTGCTAAATAACGTTTATCTTCACGATTTAAGGTCCCGACAATGCCGCAATCTATGCCGATATACTTAGGATTATGAGGGTTTTCGCGAGAGACAAAAATATTGCCAGGGTGCATGTCTGCATGGAAAAAGCTGTCACGGAACACTTGTGTAAAGAACACCTCTACCCCACGCTCAGCCAATAGCTTCATATTGGTGCCTTGCGCTAATAAGGCTTCGGTGTCTGAGACTGGGATACCGTAGATGCGCTCCATCACCAATACGTTTTTACGTGAATAATCACTATATACTTCAGGGATATATAGTGAATCAGAGTCTTCAAAATTGCGTCTGAGTTGAATTGCGTTAGCACCTTCTCGCATCAAATCTAACTCGTCGAGTAGTGTTTTTTTGTATTCCCTTACGACTTCAACTGGCCGTAAACGCTTTCCTTCGCTAAGTAAGTTGACAACAATTCTAGCGAAGCGCTCCATTAAAGAGAGGTCTGCTTGGATTTGTTTTTCGATATCGGGACGAATAACTTTGATCACGACATCTTTCAACTCATCTTTGTGTTGCAGCTTGGCGGCATGCACTTGCGCTATTGAGGCTGAAGCCAATGGCTTTGATTCAAATTCAGCAAAGTATTCGTGAATGTTGTCTATTTCTAACGCTTGCTCAATGAGCTTTTGTGCCATTGCGGGGTCAAATGGTTGAACTTGGTCCTGCAAAAAAGCGAGTTCTTCAGCAATCTCTAATGGTAACAAATCTCGACGGGTCGAAAGCATCTGACCAAACTTGATCCATACGGGGCCCAACGTTTGCAACGCTAGACGCAAGCGTGTGCCTATAGGTTTGTCTTTATGTTTATTACGTAGCCAAAACAAGCTAGCGCGGGCAAGTTTACCGTACCAAGGTTGCTTATGCGCAGGAACGATTTCGTCTAAACCATAGGTTAAAAATGTTTTAGTGATTTGATGCAGGCGAAGTAGAGACAACCTAGTTTCCTTTGTTCTGCTGAAGTAATGCATTGAGGCGCTGATTTAAGCTTTCGGCTTGATTATTTAGCGCTCTCACTTGTTGCTTAAACTGCTGAAACTCAAGCGGGTGGGGTGCAACCTTCAATTCATCTTGACATAGTTCTGTTAGTGTCGTTTTGGCTACTTGCCCATCTTGCTTCGCGCGGCGTGCTAAATTCTGTAAGGTATCTATAACAACTTGTGCTGGTCCGTCACCCAGATATTTGGCTAGGTGCTCCGCCCAGTCAATATCAAGTGCTGCTAGGGCGTTGCTATATAGTTGTGCTAGTGATAAATCGCCTTCAAGGTCGAGCTTATCTTGACGGATAAGCGCAGTGAGTTGACTCGGGTCTTTGAGTTCAAGCAAGGTAGAAAAATCGGCACTAATTGAACAGTCGGCTTCACCATCAAAGGGGCACAAAACGTGAATGTTTATGCCGGTATAGGTTATTGCTAAACAAGTATGCAGATCCCTAACCTCAACACTTAGTACTTTATGTTGACCTTTACTTAGTGCACGCTTTAGCTCAGGTGAGAGTTTTAGACCTTTGTTTAAAGCCGTTTCAAGCACGGCGCCAAGCAATGAAGTTAACACAGCAACTCCTAGAATTTAAAACCACGATGAAGGGCAACAATACCTCCGGTCATATTTTGATAGTCAGTCTGTTCAAAACCGGCTTCATCCATCATGGATTTTAATGTTTCTTGATCTGGGTGCATGCGAATAGATTCTGCGAGGTAGCGATAAGATTCGCTGTCATTCGCTACCAACTTACCCATCGCAGGAAGTAGTGTAAAGGAGTACATATCATACAGCTTTGCTAGAGCTTCGTTGTCGGTTTTGGAAAATTCAAGGACCAGTAGGCGTCCACCAGGTTTAAGCACTCGGTACATCGAGCGAAGTGCTTTACTTTGATCGGTGACGTTACGTAGACCGAAAGCAATTGTGATGACATCAAAAGTATTATCGTCAAATGGTAGCATTTCAGCATTCATTTGAACGTACTCGATATTGCTAACAAGCCCTAAATCACGTAACTTTTCGCGCCCAACTTTCAGCATTGAGTTGTTAATATCGCCTAAAACGACTTGTCCTTTACCACCAACTAACTCACTAAATTTCGCAGTTAAATCACCTGTACCACCGGCAAGATCAAGCACTTTATGGCCGGCACGTACACCAGAGCAGGCGATGGTTTGGCGTTTCCACAAACGATGGATACCGAATGACATCAGGTCATTCATAATGTCGTACTTTGTTGCTACAGAATGAAATACGTCTGCAACCATAGAGGCTTTTTTGTCTGTTTCGACCGTTTTATATCCAAAGTGGGTAGTATTGTCTTGTGACTCTTTCATGAGGGTTCCATCATTACTCTGCAACTGTGGTTGTTAGTGTACTTGATAGGTAGCCGTGGGCGCAATTTCTAATCCTCGTTGTGTTGTTGAAAATGTACACAAAAAGAGTGATTGCAGATCAGTGACTAATATAGCAATGTTGGCCGAGAGAATGTGCCTTTTGCGCGGCATAGCCTGCACGTTTTGCTAATACATTAAAGTCTTGCTCTGGCGCGAGTTGCGCAATACCAAGAGCCAGAGATACATCAGGTAATGGAATTTTTCCTTTTGCACTGACAAACTTTAGTCGCTCAACACCTTTACGCACTTTATCAGCGATGACACTGGCGGTTTCTAAGTCTACGTCAGCGAGGATCACCGTGAACTCTTTTTTCCCCGTACGACCAGGTAAGCCGCTTTCAACGACATAGCGTTTAATGTTATTGGCGATGCGATTAAGCACCACTTCGCCCACAACATCACCAAACCGGACTGAAAACTCGTCAAGGTTATCAACTTGAATAGAAAGGGCACAGACGGATTTTTGCTGTGATTGCCATAGAGACACTTTTTGATGAAGGTAGTGGCGCTTATAAAGACCCGTTTGTGGGTCTAACAAATGTTGTTTACGCAAGTCGAGTAGTAACTTTTGATTACGTTCATAATCTAAACGCGATTTTATTAACGCTTGTTTAAATTGTTTGTGCTGTTTTAGCAATAGCTCTGTTTGTTTGGTGAGTGTTGATAGTGCGCGCTTACTCTTTAGAATGTTGTGCTCATCTAAATTATGCACACATTGACTGACTTGCTGGGCAAAGCGAATTACCTGCTTTTGTGAGCTTTCTGCATTTTCGTGTAATTCAGTTACCAAAGAGTCGACACCCTCAAGTAATTCAGATTGTGTCTTTTGACCTTGATCTAAAAACTGATAGTAGAGCTGTTCAATGAATACACAGTCTATTTTTGTGTGTGCTTTGATGGCTTTGTTGATGGCACAGTCGAGATCTTTGTTCGTGGCGCTGATATGGGTATAAGCGACTTGGTAATTTAAAGGTGTAGGCGGCAAATGATGTTGCTCTAAAAACAGGCACACCTGTGTCATTTTTTCTTGGGCAACAGCCATGGGATCATGGAACATCATTTCATTTACCACAACAATTAATTATCAAACGTTAATGAACTACCACCATCTCCTTCGGTGTAACTCTTGTCCTAATTGCACTAGACCTACATTAATCTGTATCGTCCGAATTTAAAAGTAAAAAATTTGTCTTTGAAATAGAAAATTTACATTTTTTTGTTGAATTGCTGATTTTCTCATCAATTTTTACTAGGTTGAGTAAATTGTATTCGATCTGAGATATTCGTGATTTTGTCGAATTAAGTTGCATCTGTTACGGGACTCTCCTACTTTGACTAGCAGAAAGTTCATTTCACCATAACAAAAAGCTCAGCGCGAAGAGGAGCTGCCATTTTTGGCAATTGTCCGCAAGCTGAGTAACAACAAAGTATTGAGGAAGTCAGCGTGTTATCACCAAAATTAAAGCTTTGGACTAAGCGTTCAAGCGTCGCCGTTTATCTAACCGTCGCCTTATCTGGTTGTGCTATCACCGGAAGTGACAATAACGCTGAGTTTACTCAAATAGCGAGCGATGTCATGAAATTTAGAAGTGATATCAATGCTTATGGTCGTAGTGACGTACAAGCCGAGTTTCTACTGCCAAATCTCAGTGCAGAAAAGCTGGCGACCACAAACCAACAGCGTCTACAGTTTTTGGCTCAGCTCGACAATATCGACACTTCAGCGCTAAGTGAGGAAAATCAAATCAATCTCACTATTTTGCGTGCGCAAGTGCAAAATAGCGTCGATGAATATCGCTTTCATAGCCACTATATGCCGCTAACCTCGGAATACGGTTTTCATTCTGGTTTGTCTTTTATGATCTCTGGTCATGACTTTAAAAAGCGTGCTGGTTACGAGCTATATTTAGCACGTTTACAGCAAGTTCCTCGTTATTTTAACCAAAATATCGACTGGATGAAGGAAGGTATGGCGGTTGGTTTGACCCAGCCGAAAGCTGTGCTTGAAGGTTATGAAAGTTCTATCGAAGCTTATATCGTTGATGATGTGACAAAATCCGAGTTTTATGGTCCGTTTACACAAAATCAAGCGGGTTTACCTGATGCCGAATTTAAAGCACTGCAACAGCGTGCCAAAAAGATTATTCAAGGCGATGTGATCGCAGCATATCAAAATTACCTTAATTTCTTTGTTAATGAGTATCGTCCTGCGGCAAGAGCTGAAATTGGAATTTCTTCGACACCAAATGGTGAGGCATTTTATGCGAATCGTGCAAAATACTACACCACCACGAATATGACGCCTAAGGAGATCCATGAGCTTGGTCTCAAAGAGGTGGCTCGGATCCGTGCGGAGATGGAAAAGATTATTAAAAAAGTAGGCTTTAAGGGATCTTTTGCCGACTTTGTGCAGTTTTTAAGAACCGATCCACAGTTTTATGCCAAAACGCCTAAGGAATTACTCAAAGAAGCTGCTTATATTGCAAAAAAGATGGATGCTCAGTTACCTAAGCTATTCCATACATTACCAAGAAAGCCATACGGTGTCGCACCAGTGCCAGCGAGCATTGCACCTAAATATACAACTGGACGTTACTCTGGTGCCCGCAGCGATACCGACGCTGGCTATTATTGGGTAAATACCTACGCACTGGATAAGCGACCGCTTTATGTATTGGAAGCGTTGACTCTGCATGAAGCTGTACCTGGACACCACTTACAGATCTCCCTTAATGCTGAGCTAGACTATCTACCGGAATATCGTCGTAACGAATATATTTCAGCTTTTGGTGAAGGATGGGGGTTATATTCTGAGTTTTTAGGTATCGAAGCTGGATTTTATCAAGATCCTTACAGTGATTTTGGTCGCCTAACTTATGAGATGTGGCGAGCGGCTCGTTTGGTTGTAGACACTGGCATGCATATGTTTGGCTGGAGCCGTGAGCGAGCGATGAACTTTATGAAAGACAACACTGCCTTGTCCTTACATAACGTGAAAACGGAGACTGACCGCTATATCTCGTGGCCGGCTCAGGCATTGTCATACAAAATTGGTGAGCTAACTATTAAGCGCCTACGTCGCAAAGCAGAAAAAGCGCTAGGTGATCAGTTTGATATCCGTGAATTCCACCACCAAATCTTACGTCATGGCTCTGTACCATTATTTGTGCTTGAAGACCAAATCGACAAATATATTGAAACCACGATGAATCAAGTGCGTAAGTAACCAAGATTATTCCTCAAATAAAAAAGCTCAAAGTAGTAACTTTGGGCTTTTTTATTTTACTAGCCTAAGCTAGTTTACAAAACTAATAATTAGCTGATACACATCATCGGTCGTTCGGCATTTATTGGCATTAATAATGAGCTGTTCACCTAAGTGTAGTGCTCGCTGTTGCACCGCTAGGCGCGCGCCTTCATCTTCAATCGCATCTATGTCTGCAACATGTGCGAGACCAATGGTGCGGCGGATCAATTCACAACCACAATAACCAACCGCGTCTTGCAATACCTTAGTGAGGAAGTATTCCGCGTAGCCATCTGCTTGCAACGACAGGTCGCGTGTTTGTGTTTTCGCCAGTTCAAGCCAAGTTACATAGAAGCTTGATAGGGTGGTGGCGATACTATCGAGTAAATAAACCTGCATATTTCGACGTTTTGGCAGAGCGTTAATGCGGGCATGTTGGGCACAGTAGTTAAGCAGTAAATTGCCGATAAATGAGCCTAAATCGAAGCCAATGGGGCCAAAAAAGCCAAACTCTGGATCGATTAGCTTTGTATGCTGTGCATCGACGAAAATACTGCCTGTATGGACATCACCATGAAGTAAGGTTTCTGGTGCATTGAGAAATTGGGCTTTCAGTTTTGCCACTTCAGCTAATAACGTCTTATTTTTTCTCAGTATTTCCACAGATGATTGTAATGCAGCAGGAAAGTTGTTTCTTTCAGCATCGCGGTATGGGTCGTCAAAGAACAAATCTTCAGTGATCGAACAAAGTTCTGGGTTAGTGAATTCGGTGACTAGGGCTTTCTTTTCACTCGGTGTTAAGTAAAAGCTTGAGTGGTAAAAGCTGGTTTTTGCTAGATACTTTGCGACGTCTTTGCCGAGTCTTGCAAAGGTGTTCGCTTGGTTTAATTCACCACGCAAAATGCGTAGATGACCAAGATCTTCCAACACAGTTACCGCAAGCTCTGTATTGTGATGCAGCACTTTTGCTGTGGTATCTGGGCAGATCTCACCATGACGTTGTAACACACTAGCTTCAATTCTGGCTCTGTCTAACGTCAGTGGCCAGCTCTCTCCCACACATCGAGCGTAAGGCAAAGCTTGCTTGACGATGATGCTATTTTCCTGCGTATCTTGTACGCGGAAAACCAAATTCAGATTGCCATCACCAAACTCATAACAAGACAAGGTTGCATCTTTATCAAAGAAGCTTCCTAAATTAGTAATGTAATCAATAACTTTTTCTGCATCAAATTCAATGTAGCTCGACATGTTTCTGCACCTTGTGGATATTTGCTAATAGCATTCTATATTTTTAAATGTTTAGATGTCTATACTTCTTTAGATCTTGATGTAAAATATCACCAGTTACACTTTGAAAAAGCGGGATGTCATGAAAACCTTAATTGCACGTAGTCTTAAATTTGAATCGGGCGTGGTACAGGTATTGGATCAATACTTACTACCACACCAACAGGTGTGGCATGAATGCCGCGACGTTGCGACGATGAGCGAGCTCATTCTGACACTTAAGGTTCGCGGCGCTCCGCTTATCGGTTTAGCGGCAAGTTTGTTAATTGGTTATCTTGCCGAGCAGGGAAAAGATAAAAACACAATTGCCCGTTCGATAGATGAACTTGAAGCAACACGCCCTACAGCGGTGAACTTAATGCACTACATGGCGAGATTGCGTGAAGCGTTACAAGCGAATGATTGGCAACAACAAGTGGTCACAACCGCAGAACAGTTATTTGAAGAAGACACTGCGCTATGCGAGCGTATGGCAAATATAGGTGCAGAGCTTGTGAATGCGGGAGACAATATTCTTACTCACTGTAATACTGGTGCGCTGGCAACGGCAGGTGTAGGCACCGCTCTTGGCGTAATCCATCATGCTGCAAAACAACATGGTGACATTCATGTTTGGGTTGATGAGACTAGGCCACTGTTACAAGGTGGTCGGCTTACTGCGTTCGAACTAGATGCATGGCAAATCCCATACACGCTAATCTGTGACAATATGGCTGCGAGTTTAATGGCGGCGGGTAAAGTCGATAAAATCTTTGTAGGGGCAGATAGGATTGCGGCAAACGGTGATTTTGCGAATAAAGTTGGCACTTACAATCTCGCGGTGTTAGCTCATTTCCATAATATTCCTTTTTATGTGGTTGCCCCGATCACAACGTTGGATAGAAGCTGTCCAAATGGCGCAGCCATTCCAATTGAACAACGCGCCAAAAGCGAAGTAACCGGTGTCAGTGGTAGTTTTGGTGATTGCCAATGGGCACCCAACAATGCAGAGGTATACAACCCAGCATTCGATGTTACGCCAGCGAGTTTGATCACCGGATGGGTGTTGGATACGGGGTTGTTTACGGGTGATGATGTTTTAATAGGCGCTTTCAAAAAAGACTAAAATATTGTTAAACAATGGCGCAATCCCTCTTAGTAGCTCTGGCTATCCACTGTAACCAGAGCTAACTGAGTGGGACTAGTCAAGCAATGGAAACTGTTTTGCAATTTCAGAGTCCGTGCTTTTCGCAACCCAACCCTCTTGATTATTGAACAGGCGAATGGCCGTAAACTCTGGTTCGCTACCCATATCAAACCAATGAGGCGTATTTTCTGGCACTGAGATTAGGTCACCTTGCTGGCATAAAACTTGGTATACTTTATCGTTTAAGTGTAAGCAGAATAGCCCTTGTCCTTTAACAAAAAAACGCACTTCATCTTCGCTATGAGTATGTTCAAAAAGAAATTTCTGTCTCAACTCAGAGGCGTTAGGGTTGCCCTTTGCGAGTGAAATCACGTCGACAGTTTGATAACCGCCTTGTGCCTTTAATCTTTCAATATCGCTCTGGTAGGCATTAATAATGTCGTCTTGTGACATTTCAGCTGTGATATCGGTGCTAGTCTGCCATTGTTCAAAGCGTACGCCTTGCTCTGCGAGTAAAGATGCGATGATGTTTGCGTCTTGCTCTTGCTGTAAAGCTTGGCTTGGATTCTGTACCTGGTAGATAGTCAGTTGACTCATGAAAATGCCCCTTCATCAAAATGGTCAAAGCTTGATATAACTGGATGTTCAGGTGATGTTGCTTGTGCATCTCTAAACAGTTGTAATGTTTGCATGCCAGCGGCCTTTGCCGCGTCTAGCTCGGCTACGATATCGCTTAAAAAGAGGATTTGATCCGCTTCATACGGTAGGGTTGCAATAATATTCTGATACGCCGAAATTTCCTGCTTGGCACCCACTTTAGTATCAAAGTAGTCACTAAATAGCGGGCGAATATCACCATAGTCTGAGTGGGCAAATAGTAGCTGCTGCGCTTTCACAGAACCCGACGAATATACGTAGAGGTCGCGGCCATTCGCTTTTTGTTGTGTTAAAAACTGGTAGGCATCTTCATACAAATGTCCGGTAAAATCGCCGTTTGTATAGCCAAACTGCCAAACGAGACCCTGTAGCTGTTTTAATGGCGTGATTTTTTTATCAGCGGCGATCCACTCAAGTAGCGCGGCAATCACGGTATCAATATCAGCGTTAGTATTATCCAATTCTGCTCTGACGGCACTAATTTGCTCGGTAACGGCGGCGTCATGCTGATGGTCGCGAATAAATTGCGGTAAATGCGCAGCAGCATACGGGAATAGTATCTCTTTAACAAATGAGATGCGGGTAATTGTCCCTTCAATATCTGTTAAAATGGCTTTGATCATTGGCGCCCCTCCAATTTAATGCGTTCTAATTCGCAGGCAAATAAAAACTCTAAGCCCTCAATATGACGACGCGTTTCTTGCACTGTACGGCCCACTGCGTATAACCCGTGACCTCGGATCAATACACCGTGTATAACCGGTGTAGTTTGATGAGATTGCGCCACGCGCTGTGCTAGCCGCTCTATATCCTGATCGTTATCAAAAATAGCAATGGATAAGGTTTCTTCATGCGATTGAATGCCAGACAGTGACTTTTGCATTTCATAACCACAGATCTGAAATTGCTCGCCTTGAATAAATCGCGATAACACCGTCGCAGCAACGGAATGAGTGTGTAATATGCACTGTGCACCCGCGCATAATTCATATAATTTTAGGTGTAATGCGGTTTCGGCTGAAGGCTTGCCACCACCAGCAATGATGGTGCCTGTGGTGTCTAATTCCAGAAATTGTTCTGGTGTTAATTTACCTTTATCAAAGCCGCTGGCCGTGACAACAAAGCCAGAGTCTGTTTTGATAGAGAAATTACCACCAGTCGCGGGAACCCAGCCTTGCTGAGCAACCCAAGCTCCTGCTTCGATAAGCGCGAGTTTTGCGGCTTGTGTGTGCATAGTTAACACCTATATATCAAATGCGTTTGGACGGCTATACATCTATTTTAAGCAATGATAGCATCCACTCACGATTAGCACCATAAGAAAGAGAGTGTTGCAGTGAAAAGTAAATTACCTCAGGTTGGAATTAGCATATTTAGCCAAATGACGGCATTAGCGAATGAGCATGGTGCGATCAACCTATCGCAAGGCTTTCCGGAGTTTGATGCGCCTGATTACCTCAAATCACAACTGAGCCACTATGTTGGCGAAGGTCAAAACCAGTATTCGCCTTCTGCTGGCGTACCGAGCTTGCAAGCACAAGTTGCGGCATTAATTGAACGTCGTTATCAGGTGAATGTTTCAGGACAAGAACAGATCACGGTGACCTCGGGCGCAACGGAAGCACTCTTCGTGGCAATTCAGGCGATAGTATCTGAAGGGGACGAAGTTATTGTATTTGATCCAGCTTACGACTCTTATGAGCCAGCAATTGAACTGGCTGGGGGGAAAGCCGTGCACATCGCGTTGACTGCACCGCATTACCAAATTGATTGGCAGCAAGTCGCAGCGAGTATCAACCCAAATACCCGTGCTATTATCATCAATACACCGCATAATCCGACGGCTAAAACGCTGAAGCCGTCAGATATAGCGCAGCTGAAACAGTTGCTAAATCAGCATGACTTGTTATTGATCAGTGATGAAGTATACGAGCATATTACCTTTGATGGTTTGCCCCATTTGAGCGCATTAACTGATCCTGTATTGTTTGAGCGTGCGTTTGTGATCTCAAGCTTTGGTAAAACTTTTCATAGTACAGGCTGGAAAATGGGCTACTGTGTGGCGCCAAAGCAAATGACTGTTGAGTTTAGAAAGATCCATCAGTATGTAACATTCTCAAGCTTCACTCCGGCACAACTTGCATTGGCAGATATGCTTGCTGAACATCCTGAGCACGTTGATGAGCTGAGTGGATTTTATCAACAAAAACGCGATGTTCTGGTTAAGGCGTTAGCGTCAAGCCGATTTACTTTGTTGCCAAGTGAAGGGACTTATTTTTTGCTTTTGGATTACAGTGAAATTTCTGATCTTGATGATGTTGCCTTTTGTCGCTATCTGGTGGAAGAGGTTGGGGTGGCGGCAGTGCCACTCAGTGTTTTTTACCAACAAGCATCTGAAGACAAGGTCATTCGATTATGCTTTGCTAAGGAAAATAAGACATTAGAAGAGGCTGCAAAACGCTTATGTCAACTTTAACCGTTACTCTTGTTCAAACAGATATCCAATGGCTTTCACCTGAGGCCAACTTTACCCATATTGAACGTTTGCTAGAAAATGTTGAGCCAAGCGATTTAATTTTGCTACCAGAGACATTTGCTACCGGCTTCGCCGTAAAAGAGCTGGGTGTTGAGCGTTATGCTGATGCAGCCATCGAGTTTTTACAGCAATGTGCTCAGCGCTTTGAAGCTGTTGTTGCGGGCAGCATATTGGTTCCGCAAGGAGATAAAAAGGCCAACCGTATGGTGTGGTGCCAACCGGATGGAGAGATACTTCATTATGACAAAAGACACTTATTCTGTTTAGGTAATGAGGGGGATTTTGTGGTTGCTGGTGAGCACCGTGAAGTGTTCGAATTAAAAGGCATAAAATTCTTACCGCAGATCTGCTATGACTTACGTTTCCCTGTATTTCAGCGTAATCAGAATGATTATGAGGTTATGATTAATATTGCAAACTGGCCAGCGGCACGCCGAAATCATTGGGATACTCTACTGGCTGCTCGTGCAATCGAGAATCAGTGCTTTGTGCTTGCGGTAAATCGCGTAGGTGAAGATGGGTATGGCACCGCGCATAATGGTGGTACAAAAGCGATTGACTTCAATGGTAATAGTCTTGTTTCGGCAGCAGATGACCAAGCAGAAGTTATTACCGTAAAGCTAAAACTGAGCGACTTGCAGCAGTATAAAGCTAAATTTCCAGCCCATCTCGATGCGGATAAATTTACGCTGGCATAATACACATTGGTACATGCATAACATGCCCAACTAAAAGGCTTAGTTGGGCATGCTCTAACTCGAAACTCAACAGGTTCTAAGATGCATTATATTGATGCACAAGCAATTCACCTTCTCTGCCAGTGGCGCTGTAATCATTTTTTGATAAACGGAAATAGCTCAACTGGGTGCGCATTTCGTGGGCTTGCTCGGCCATTTGTCTTGCCGCTGCCATTGTTTCTTCGGTAATTGCAGAGTTTTCTTGAATAAGATCCGTCAGTCGTTGCACCACCAAATCCACTTCTTTGATGGCTTGCTGCTGCATTGAGGTCGATTCATTGATTTTAATGATGTTGTTATTTACATCACTCACTGCACCAACGATTTGTTGCAGCTTTTCACCAGAACTATTCGCAAGCTCAGTACCTTGCTCTACCTTCTGATTACTGTTAGATATAATTTCTTTAATTTGCTTTGCAGAGGCGGCGCTGCGCCCTGCTAGTTCCCGCACCTCATTTGCAACGACGGCAAAGCCGCGGCCATTTTCTCCCGCTCGTGCCGCTTCGACGGCGGCATTAAGTGCCAGTAGGTTGGTTTGAAACGCAAGCCCATCAATCACGGATACAATTTCATTAATGTCTTTACTGGCTTTGTTCACCTCAATGATAGCGGCTACGGTTTGGGCAGATAAATTGCCCCCTTCTTTGGCTATGTTTTCTGCGTTTGTTGCCAGTCCTACGGCATCACCTGATTGGTTTGAAACCTTAGTAAGCTCATCTAGCATATTGCCAGTGCTGGCACTAGCTTCTTCTAAGTTTGCTGCTTGCTCTTCTGTGCGTTGGCTGATTTCGGTGTTACTCGCCGCTATTTCTCCAGCACTTTGGGCAACATAGTTTGCTGCGGCTTGGATCCCTTCAATGACACTGGTGAGCTTTTGAATTGTGGTATTGGTGTCCTCTTGAAGAGATTTAAACACGCCAAAATATTTACCATCCACTTTATTACTTAAATCGCCCTTAGCAACATTCGCCAACACACTACTGACTTCTGAGATAGCATCTGAAACTTGTGAGGTCGAGCCGTTTACGTCTTCTTTTAGTTGCTGTAATTGACCTTGTAGTTGTAACTCTATTTTTTGGCTAAAGTTACCTTCGGACATTGCACCCATTACACTGCCGAGTTCTTCAATAACTTGATTTAGGTTCTCGACTGAACGGTTGATATCACCTTTAAGATTGTCAAGCTGGCCAGACATCGCAGATTGAATGGTGCGATCAAATCGACCATGACTAATTGCCATCATCACTGTTGAGATTTCTGAGATAGCAACATCAACGGCGGTGACGGAAGCATTGATATCATCTTTAAGTTGAGCTAGTTGGCCTGTTGCTACTACATCTACCTGTTGTTTAAAGTCGCCATTGCTGACACCGGCCATTACAGCGCCGATCTCTTTCATCACTCCGTCTAGGTTTGCCATGCTGGAGTTGATATCTTGTTTTAACGTCTCTAATTGGCCTGCGAGTGGAGCATCAAGTTGCGCAGAGAAGTTGCCTTGACGCAGTGCAGACATAATCGTGCTGATACCGTCAATCGCGCTGCTAAGGCTACGTACGGAATTATTTACCGAATCTTTGAGTTGTGCTAATTTTCCTTTAGCGGGTACGGTTACTTGTTCCTTAAAGTTACCTTGCTCAATATTGGCCATCACATGAACTATACCGTTCATGGTTGAATTAATCGAAGACAAGGAATCATTGATATTATTTTTGAGCAGGTCTAAGTCGCCAGACATCGGAGCGCTGAGTTTGGTATCAAACTGACCATTTGCCATATCAATGGAAATTTCATTAAGCTCAGAAATAGCTCGACTTAAGGTATTGGCGCAGTGGTTAGTGGCATCTTTTAGGGTTTCTAGTTCGCCTCGACAAGGTACTTTTATACGCTCTTCAAACTTGCCCGATGCCATTTGATTCATGACGCGGTTAGCTTCTGTGATAGAAAGCTGCAACGCATCCAGTAATGAATTAAATGCTTGTGCACTGTTGCCTATTTCATCATGACTTCGAATGGGGGCTCGCAAAGAAAAGTTGCCTTCCTGTTCAACCAACTTCATGGTTTCCACCAATTCGTGGACGGGTTTTGTGAGCGTTTTTGAGAACCAGTAGGCGACGATTAGTACTAATACGATAGTAACGGCTAAAATAATCATCAGATATTGAGAGAGTGAAGTGACGGAAGCGAATGCTTCTGACTCGTCCATCTCGGCAAGTAGCGCCCAACGGGTATTAAAGACCTCTACCGGTGTATAAGCAGATAACACGGCTTCGCCGTTATAGTCCTGAATAACTTGTTGTCCAGATTTATTATTCAATGCTTGAGAGACCGCAAATGTTGCTACTTTGCCGCGCTCAGGATATCGGAATGAATTTACCACTGAGTGGTTTTGTGGGTCTAAGAAGGAATCAGAGCGCATTAGGCCCTCAGGACCGACTAAGTAGGTTTCACCACTTCCTCCCAAGCCCTCTCGTTCGGTCATGATAGTGTTGATGGCATCAATAGATAATTGTGCAGCAACAATTGCAACGGTTTGACCATTAACCACTATGGGTTTAGCGATAAAACTAGCGGGCGCATTATAAGAAGGGAGGTATTGTTTATAATCGGCAAATGTACTGATTGTTGGATCGGTTGAGTTTTTTAGTTCTCGATAAAGAGAAGCTAAATTACTATTGGCATAGGGACCTGACTCTAGTGATGTAGCAAAATCAACTTCTTTAAATACAGAATAGACAATATTGCCGTTGCGAGGGTCAATAATAAAGATATCGTAAAACTCGTAGATGTCGGCGATGTTCAACATGTACGGATGATAGCTACGGTGAGCTAAGTCATAACTATCTAAATGCCCAGTTTCAATAAACTTATATTTCTCGCCAACAGGGTAGAGATTACTGGCTAGGTAGCGTGCTTGCAGTGCAAGACCTGACTCTGAAATATTACTGATTAGTTTTTCGGTACTGGTGTCCTCTGGGTTTTCTTGATTAAACTTAGGTACGAACACTTCATCGTAAAATCGAGATAGCTTGACATAGTTTGTATCGCCTTGGGCGCTTGGAAAGCTGGTAATGAACTCTTGTGCGATCACGGGAAGCAATGGATTTGCCGTAAAGGCATTCAGCTTATCCTCAACGGTCTCAAAATAGCGGTTAACCGCACTTTTTTTAATCTCACTCACTGCTCCAAGTTGTGAATATACTTGCGCTGTCATGGCATTTGATGCGGTATAAAGTGCAATAGAAATAATCACTATTAGTGGCACGAGGGCGACGATTAGAAATGCAAAAATCAGCTTTTTAGTTAAATTAAGAGAGCTAAAGAACTGTGAAAACCCGGACATAACCTAATTCCCTGTTGCTGGAGGTACCTATAACAGCATAGAACAGTATTGGTTAAGATCTAGACAAAAAAGAAAAAAGCTCGGCTATCTTTATGGCCGAGCTTTTACATTTAACCTTTCTCTTTTACAAGAGCGAGACTTTATACCAGTTGTATTAAGTAAATGATCTATTTCACCCTTCAAATTGATTAGAGAATTAATTCAATTGGTATTAATGTTTCCAGTGATAGGTATGGGCTTTTTCTTCCATGTACTCAGCGGTTGCTGGGTGCATTTGTGTTTGTACGCCATTTTCAAAGAAGAAAGGCTGGCGTTTATTATCATAGTTACCAATTTCATTCATGGTCGCTGCATCATAGATACGGCCATTGATCACGGTGTAGGCAACTTTTTCTGATTCACGAATATTAGAAAGTACATCTCCATCAATGATGGCAAGGTCAGCTAGTTTCCCTTGTTCAATCGTGCCAAGGTCGCGATCTAGCCCTAAATATCTCGCGCCATCGATAGTACCACTACGAAGCGCCTGCCATGGGGTAAAGCCACCTTGGGCCATTGACCATAACTCCCAATGTGCTGCTAAACCTTCCCGTTGGCCGTGAGCACCAATGTGTACAGTAACACCTTTATCACGCAACTGTTTCGCAGTTTTAGCGACATTAATGTGGTTGTAGTGACGTTCAGGCGCTTTGCTTGGGCGAATTGACCTTGGTTTGACTATATATTCAGGAACAAAGCTCATCAAGCGCTCGTTTTCCCATACATTGGTGTGATGATACCAATATTCTTCACCAGCAATACCGCCGTAGGCAACAGCAAAAGTCGGAGTAAAGCCAACGTTTGTTTGCCCCCACATTTGTTCGATATCAGAGTAAATATTCGCAATCGGTAAGGCATGTTCAACACCTGTGTGACCATCGATTATCATGTTCATGTTGTGTTGGAATTTTGAGCCACCTTCAGGTACAACCATGATTTCCATGTTTTTTGCCGCCTCCAACACTTGTTGACGCGTCTCACGACGAGGGTGATTGTAACTCTTCACCGAAATAGCGCCTGCGTCTTTTAAACGTTTAACATGGAATTCAGCGTCTTCAAGGTTGCTGATAGGTGTTTTGTAGCCAGGTGCATTGCCAGCATATAAGATACGGCCGACAGAGTAGGTTCTTGGGGCCACGGTGAGACCTGCTTTTTGCAACTCAGCCATTGAGAACACCTCACCAGAGTCATTGGAAGGATCATGGATAGTTGTCACACCGAAGCTCAAGTTTGAGTATTGATTCCAGTTCTGTTGTGGTTGCAGGTTACGGCTGCCGTAGCTGCCATGTGCGTGGGCATCGATAAGTCCTGGGATCACGGTTTTACCGCTAATATCCATCACTTTAGCTGTGCTAGGAACGTCTAGTTCACCTTGCTTACCGACCGCAACGATGCGATTCTCTTTGATCAGAATAACACCATTGTCGATGATTTCTTGTTCGTTCTCAGCGTTACGCATAGTCACTACTTTACCGCCGACTAGCGCAATCATACCTTCAGGCTTATCTGCTTTTTGCTCAAAACTTAAGTCAATGCCTTCAGCGGTTAGCTCGTCGGTGTTGTCAGATGCACCATCGACGAAAGCGAAAGTGTCAGTCAGTTTGCGTTGATAAAGTGTGGGACCAAATGCCCAAGTTAGCGCGCTGCTATCCGCTTTCCAATTTAGGAAATCACCAGAGTACTTTGACACTTGCTTAACTGGGAAAGCTTTCTCACCCTTGTTAATTGATAGGGCTTTACCTGTACTGGTAAAAGGTGCAACAAAGGTATTGAAGTGCTCGATAAATGCCACGTATTGGCCGTTTGGAGAGACTTTAAAATCAAAGACGTAATCACCTTTGAAGTGGCTACGTTCTTCTTGGCCATTGAGGTTAACACTTTTAAGCTCACGATGTGTTTCGTCACTCATTGTTGAGAAGTAAATGCGCTCTGAGTCGGCTCCAAAGTGAGGATTATCACCATTTTTAATAATGCGCTTTGCTTCGCCGCCTTTGGCATCAATCAGATAAATACCTGGGTGCATTGACCAATCGCCACTTAACAAGTAGCCACCCGTGACCTTTTTAAATAGCACGTTTTTACCATCAGGTGAAAAACTAGGGGAGATATAGTGACCTGGTTCTTGGGTGATCACTTTACCCTTACCGCCAGTTGCAGATACAACACGTATCGCGCCTAAGTCTTTGTCATTCCACGTCGTGTAGACGATAGACTTACCATCGCGAGAGTAGCTTGGGTAGAACTCAAAGTGGTTGGTTTGTTTAGTGAGGCGCCTTACTTTACCTGACTCAATGTCTTTTATGTAAAGGTAGCCAAGCGCTTGGAATAGCGCAGTTTCACCATCTGGAGAAATTTGCGACCAGCGCGCGAGTTTAATTTTAAAAGTATCAGGTGCAACATCCACAGCAAAACGCAGTGCCGGTGTAATCTGTTTTTCAGCAACAACACGAGTAGGGATGATGCTCACCTCTTTTGACTCTATATTGACGCGGTTGAATACCCCTTTTGCCCAAAAAACCAGGGATTTACCATCTGGCGTGTAAGCAAAAGAAGGCGTGTTACCATGTGCACCATTGGCTTCTTGCAAATCACGGTCAAGCCCTGAATATACACGAGTCTCAATACCTGAACGTAAATCTTTGATGTATAAAGCGCTGACCATTTCGTTGCTGTTGTCTTCGCGCTTAACAAACGCAATTGATTTACCGTCAGGGCTAACGGTTGGGCGAATAGCACCTCCGGCACCACGGATCACGGTTTCTTCTTCACCTGTAGCTAAATCCCAACTACGAATTTCAAAAACAGAGTCGAGCGAGTTTTTATTATACTCCCAGCGTACGCCTGAGGTTGCGTCAACTGAGTAATAGATTTTTTTACCGTCGTGAGAAAACGCGGGTTCTGCAACGTTCTTTTGAGAGCTTGTACCATGCAGACGTTCGCGAACTAATACGCCTTTACCACCACTGATGTGATACATGCGTATTGAACCTGCTGGGATGGTACGGCCTGTTACTTGACCCTGTTTTACCGCAATATATTGACCATCTGGTGACCATGCCGGGTTATGAATAAGGTTATTTACTTCTTTTGACACCTGGCGTAGATTTTGACCGTCAACGTCCATCACCCACAGGTTGTCACCGCCTGCGCGATCAGAGATAAACGCGATGTATTTACCGTCAGGGGAAAACTTAGGTTGAATGTTCCAGCCCATATCTGCTGTGAGTGCTGTTGCTTTACCGCCGCCAATTGGCATGATGTAAAGGTCGCCAAGCATATCAAAGACGATGTGCTTACCATCAGGACTAACATCTAAGTTACTCCAGGTGGTTTCGTTAGTATCAATGGTGATGGTTTGCTTTTCGCCTGGTGGGTTGAGCACATCCCAGCCTTTAGTTGATTTTTCTTCTGCTTGCGCGGCTGTAACAGCATCATCAGCGCTGGCTGGTTGAGCTAAACTAATCACAGCTGCACCGATAGCAATCGCTAGGGGGGTTTTAAAAAATGACATAGATGTTCCCTAATTTTATAGTTTTTATCTCAGACGCGTAACGCGTCTAAGTAAGTTAGCGTTAATATAAATTGGCACTAAGCATGAACAAATTTTATGATGATGTCGAACGAGATGCGTTTAACCCCGCAAAATGAGCGGGTGTTAAATCGAGTGCGTATCATAACGCTTATCCTATAGCCTCTTTGCGGACAAACTGGAGGTAGGCCGCAAGGCTGTCTTGCCATAGCGTCATGGCTTCTGTGAGTTCATCGTGACAAGATTTTCCGTCCAATAATCGGCGCTCTGCTTTTTTCAAATTTGAACCGTAGCGATTAAACCCGAGTTGCAAGGCCGTGCTGGCTTGGCGGTGAAGTTGTCTGATGCATTGTTCTCGGTCTTGTTCCAATAATTGCTGAATATGAATAAGTTTATTTCGTGCAGATAATACAAACTCGTTGTAAATCGAAGAAACTTCATCCTCACTAAACCCTGATTTCAAAGCATTTACGGCTGTTTCATCGTAAAGAGTATCGGGCAATTCCACGCTTACACTAGCCTTTTTCGGGGACTGTGATTCGCTCAGCGCTTGGCGTAACTTTTCTTGTTTTATCGGTTTACCAACGATATCGCGAATGCCAAGTGCTAGATACTCTTTGACCTCATCGGGGCTGAGGCTGGCGGTAAAGGCTAAAAATGGAGTTCGCTTGTTTTTATGCTCACAGTTTTGTAGCTGTTTTAATACTTCTTGCCCGGAAAGATCGGGCAAATTCATGTCTAACAGTACGACATCGAAACGGTGTTCTACCAGCATCTCAATGGCGCTTTTACCATTGGTTGCCAATTTAACCTTATGCTCATCTTCTGCCATAAACTCGATAGCGATTTTTTGGTTGAGATCTAAGTCCTCTACCAACAGCACTTTTAGACCCGTGATACAGTTATCATGCTGCGGACGTTGCTCTACTAAGCTCAGTTCGCCAATGTTTAATAGTAAATCAAAACTAAATGTGCTGCCTTTACTTAGCTCACTTTTGATATCTAGTTGTGAATTCAAGCGGTTGAGCAAGCGGCTAGTAATGGCGAGGCCCAAACCTGTACCACCTTTAACTTTACCGGCACTACTTTGTACGTAAGGCTCAGTTAGTTTATTAATGTCTTCACTATCAATACCTGGCCCTGAGTCCGTGATACTAAAGCGCACTTTATGCTCAATTTGTTGGTCTTTTAAAATCTCAACTTTGAGTTTTACCTCGCCTCTATCGGTGAATTTTATGGCATTTCCAACGAGGTTAATTAGGATCTGTCGTAGTTTCTGCTGGTCAAAGTAGTAACACACCTGATCGGGCAGCTCGTACACCAATTCAAAGTGTAGCTTTTTTTGCTCTGCAAGCGGACTTAGCAGCAAACAAAGGTTTTGTAGCCAACTTCTAAGCTCAACGTCTTCTTCGTACAAAGCTTCATCGCTTTGTTCCAAACTCGCGTAGTCTAGTACTTTATCAATTAGTAGATTTAACGATTCAGCTGAATTTACGATAGCTTCACAATAAGCTTTGTTGCGACTGTCTGTGGTGCGTCCTAGTATCAGTTGAGCACTTCCTAAAATACCATTAAGTGGGGTTCGGATCTCATGGCTGATCGTTGATAAAAACATACCGCGCAGCTCTAGGTCTTGCTGTGCTTTTAATGCTAATTTATTCAGATTTTGTTCTCTTTGCTCATTACATAACAGCGCCATACCTGTTGCATAAAAAATAGGAGCAAGAACACCATTGAAGAAAATGGTGATAGTAAACCAGTTTTCTTTGAAAAGCGTGAAATGAGTAACATCCCCCATCAGCAAGGTTCTGCCTGTAAATATCACCAGAATGATGAGTAAAATAGTGATATAGACTATGCTGCCATTGGGATATTTGTTTCGTGCAAAGCGGCTAAAAAAATATAGGAGTAGCGCAGCTTCAGCGATGTGCTGTAAATCAGAGATAAGCATCCGATCTCTCAGATTGGGGGCAATAATACTGCTGTAAATCAGTAATATGAAAAGCCCAGCGGTTACACCGAGAAATAGCTTAAAAGAAGGGCCTCTGATCCCTAAAAACTGCCGTATCGCCATGCAATGAATAATGGAAGCGGCGAATAACAAGGTGTTAGCAATGGGAATGGTTTCCCAGTTGTTAAAATAGCCATGTAACGCAAAAGAAGAAATCGCGCAGAGCAAAACTAATGGGTAAAAAATATAGAGTAGTGTTCCAGGTGTGCTTTTATTTGCTCGCCAAGTTAAAAAGGTAAGAAGTGCCATCATTGCAGTCATGACGAGACTGGTTAGGTAGAGGGTTTTTGGGTCGAGCATTTACCTAAAATTGCTTTCAGTTGCGATAAAAGCTTAGCATAGAGGTATTCGCTAAGGCAGTAAAGTTTATAACTGAGAGAAGCGCTGAGATCATCATGTCAGCGCTACCTTTTCTCTGTCGACTTTCGTCAGTCGGTTCAATATATAGTTTAGCGAATTTCGTCAGGAATATTCTGTTGGGCCCACGAAAGAAGTTCGATACGGTTACGACATTTGGTTTTGCGAAATGCACTATATAGATGCGTTTTTACCGTGTGTGGACTGATGTTTAGCTCTTCAGCGATCTCTTTGTTTTTCGCCCCTTTACTCATTAGCGCGATAATTGCTTTTTCTCGCTTAGTGAGTTTCACAGGTTCGATATCACCTTCGGTTAGTTTATGTAATGCATCTTTATTAAATTGCAGCATGCGATTTAACACGTTACACATTACGTCACGGCGATACCAAAGTTGATCTTCAAGTAACATGCGGATCCCTTTCATTAGCACGTCGGCATTGTCTGTCGTGTAGAATACACCACGAATGCCGCTGAGTAGCGCACGATTAGCAAGCTCTGGATTTTCATCTAAGTTGAACAGCACGATATCGCATTTTACTTTGAGGTTGACAAGTTGTTCTTTTAATTTACCCCAAGAATCATTTACCGCGGTTTCGATGAAAAGTAATCGAGTACCTTCAGGCACATCTGAGATATCAGTTCCAGTTGTCACATCCAACCCTTGGGTTTTCAACAAAGGTTGTAACACATTGATACCAATGGTGTTAACTGGTTCTTTATCTAATAACAAAAAAGCACTACTGCTCATTTTGGACACACTCTATTTTTTCCGATTTCTCAATGCTAACACGGGATTCAGACCTTTTGTATTAGAATTTTTAGCACAAGATAGATAAACCCGCTATATAACAAAGTGAAATAATAAATCGGAATTATGTACAGAATATGTATTGAAATGTAATTTATTGAAATAAGTAAGATTTTAACAATTTCAGTTAATAACTTACTTATTTACATTGCTTAACAGAGAATAATCTAGACTGGTACTTTTTTCGTATTACTGTAAGGCGGCCAACCCATTTCTTTTCCAGCTAATACATGTAGGTGAAGGTGATAGACAGTTTGACCACCATGATCGTTACAGTTCATCACTACACGATAACCATCTTCCGCAAAGCCGTGCTCTTTCGCTAATTTGGCTGCAACAACATATAAATGACCGACAAGATGAGCATTTTCTGCAGTCACGTCATTGATAGTCGCAATTGCTGTTTTAGGAATAACTAAGACATGAAATGGTGCTTGTGGATTAATGTCTCTAAACGCGAGCGCTTGTTCATCTTCGTAAACAATATCTGCTGGGATCTCTCTATTAATAATTTTGGTAAAAATAGTTTCTGAACTCATGGCCCTTCCTTATTTGGCATATTGAATTGCTCTAGCATAGCTAACTCTCAAGGAGACTCAATAGATTTGGTGTCTTATTCTAAAGTGCACTAATTAAAAGGGTAGAGATATACGCAGGTATGCAGTAATCTCATCAAGGTATAATGATTTGGTACTCACGAAGGAGTGAATAGATGCGCTTAAAAAATACGCTTGCGACCGCTGTTTTACTGTTGTCACCGCTTTCACAGGCTGCGTTGCTAAGTTTTCCTGAAGAAATTATTCCCTTGCAAGTTGATGATAAAACCATTGAGCACTCATTCTTCTCCAAAGTGCGAGAGTTGGACTTAGCAAAAGGAGAGTATGCGGTCAAAATGCGTTACACCGATTTGTATGAAGTGGGCTATGACGACCACGAAACCATAGAGTCGAAGCCATTTTGGGCAAAAATAAGTATCGATCAAGACGGTGAGTATCAGGTTGAATTTAACCGACCTGACAATGTGGTTGCGGCAAAGGCATTTGCAGATCAGCCGTTGATTATGTTGCAAGCACCCAACGAATCGTTAGCGACAACATTGGTGGTGACACAAGAAAGACCAAGAGTAGCGACAGCGATAGCAAGTGAGCCTTCAACATCCACCGCATCTCGTTATTCAACGCCAAGCACTACCACACGAGCCACTACGCCAGCACCTGCAGCGCCAAAATCAGCACATCCAGATGTGGTTGGCATGTTGGACTATTGGTGGCAGCAAGCAACCCCTGAACAAAAGCAGTTGTTTTTGGAAAAAATAAAGGGCAATTAAGCCCTTTATCAATGCGTTGTTAGGTTTTGTTTCATCGTTATAATTTTACTGCGGCAAAGGTTCTTATGGTCAAGCAACCATGACGTGGGTGAATCATCTAAGATTATTTCGGGAGTTAATATAACAAACTCTTTGTGGTGGGAGCTTTCTACCATGTTAAGAACGGCTGCGCTCTCATCTCGCAGGGCTTCGATGTACATACGACTTTTAAACGCTTCTAAGCGCTCGAATTTGGAGAAAAACGCATAAACTGCAGCGCGCGTGTCGGAAATGTCATAGTCGATGAGGTCTTGACATATCTTGATGAATTCTTCTGCTATCTTTTTCTCAGTCAATGAGACTTTTTCAGAGAGCCTAATCAGTTCCTCAGTTTTAGAAATGTTTGGATTGGCGATGAGTTGCTTTGCTAATTTATATGTGATTTTGGCGTGATTAGGGCTCATCTGATCCACTGAAGTTATATGGCCTGAATTGAATATGAGCTCTTCTTTGGTTGGCGCTGGGCTTTCCACTTGAGGTTTGCTGTGAGCGGCTGGCGTGATCAAGGCAAACGAAAATATGAATGTTCTTAGTCCTATCTGCATATTAAATCTCCTTTTTAAATTAGAAGATAAATATAGCTTTGCGGAGCAAGGAAATAAAATTACTGAGGAGCAAAATATGCTCCTCGGCAGTGCGTTACTTTTCGAAAGCACGCTTCATAAAGTTAGGTGTCGCTAATGCCCCCTTATGAATACTTGTGTTGTAGTGATGAAAACAAGAAAATCAAGTGATACCTATCGCTATTAACACCACAGCTGAGGAGATGAAGTAAAAAAGTATGAAAGCACTTCCATTGCAAATTAGTGGTGGATGTCAGCGATTTACAAGATTAGGACACAAATCCTGTTTAATTATTTGCTTATACAGAAAAGATAATGCATTAAACGCTGTCGCTTGTGTTTTAGGCGACACATTACGTTTAAGTACAAGGTAGTCGAGATATTCGACAACCTCGTTATCGCCCATTGAAGCTGGGTGACGCTTATCATGAAAATGAATATAGGAAGAAATCCACTTAAGATATGTATCAACGGTTCTGAGCGAATATTGCTTAGTCAGCATAAACTCGGCGATGTGGTTTAGAAATGGTGAACGAGTTCTCATTGAGCTAGTCCTAAATGATCTGTATTTATATACAGCATTGTTGTGTTTCTCCTATAGTCAAGAAAACGACTCACTGGGTCGTTTTTATCCTTTTCATAGTTTCTAGAATGATTAAAAATATATCTGTAGCAACAAGTTAGTTATTGTGATAAAGCTGGTACAATGAGAATAATGACCCATTGGGTCGATATAAATTGTTATATGTACTTGGAAGCTGAGTGAAGCAATATTCCGTTGTAAAAATTAAATCTCTATATACAGAATTTAAACATTCGGACCAAAGCTTTGGTTCTAGGGCTCCTCAAGTTGGAGACGAAGGAACAATCGTTGAAGTTTACGGTGACGATTTTTATATCGAGTGCAGTGACAAAAATGGAGTCACTATTTAGCTAGAGATATTTGGGCCCAATGATGCGGAACTAGAGCTACTGTACATATAACAAAGCAAATTAAAAGTGCGGACAAAAACCAGTTGGCTTTGTTCGTGCCTCACAAATTTTAGCCAACTAATTTTTGCCGTTTATTTGCGGCGTTGTTATGCAGTTTGGTAGATCATGCCATGAAAATAAATTTTAGGATTTCCCATGAAAGGAATATGTAGTCTTCGTTACCTAAGTGCAATCTCTCTAGTTGCGGTCAGTCTCAATGTGAATTCTGCAAGCTTTGATTGCGGGAAAGCCCGAACTCACGTAGAGAAGATGATCTGTTCAGAAGACAATATCTCTAGGCTCGACCGAGATTTAAGCAGCGCCTATAAAGCTGCAAATAAGCTTTCTTCAACCTCGCTTAAGCAAGGGCAACGTGATTGGCTTAAAAACACAAGAAATAAATGTAAAACAACCTCATGCCTAGAGAAGGTATATAAGGAAAGAGTTTCCATGCTTGATTTTATCAGTGCTGGAGATGATATTTATAAGTCAGCTGAAAAACTAAAAAATTCTTTAGGCTATAGTCTGGGTGAAGAACTTCTTCTAAGAGCTGCAGAAAAAAATGATAAAAGAGCTCTATATGGACTTGCGTTACTATTCCACAAAAAAAGAAATGACATAATTCCAGTCCTTAAAGAAGAAGCATCAAAAGGTGACATGGATGCGGTTTTTGTACTGGCTAATAAGTATGCTATCGGCAAAAACGATAAAGTATATTTCGCAGCAGAAAATGGAAGTGCTAAAGCTGTTAAGTGGTTAATCGACACACACTATTATAGTGTGGATGATGATTTTAAATTAGATAAGAAGCCTAGCTTAGCATATAAATATTACCTTCTAGGTAAGAAGGCTAACCCAGATTTAACATTCTACGGTGAATCTGAAATAGTTAAAGAGCTCGCTATGTGCTCTGAGGCCGGAGACCTTGATACAACATCGTTCTTAGAGTCGAGAAAACTTACTCGGGAAGACAGCCCTTGGAAACAAGCACGACTGATATCAAAAAAATCACACAATCCTCGATTAGTGTTGCAACTAGCATGTATAGGTGGCGATATTCCTTTTGAAAGAAGACAAGCTGTCACCGAGAGTTATCGAGCGTTTAAAAACAATAAGGGCTTTAAATTTGATGGCTGCATATATGCACAAGGTAGTTATTCCATGGGACTTTGCGCTGGCAACTCATCTAAAACATACTAATAAAATAAGAGGTTGCGTATAACAAAGCGCGGCAACAGGACGCAAAAAGCTACGTTTGTTTTGTGTCATTCCGCTGCGCTCTATTCTAACACAAAACAAACTACGCCTTGTGCGCCGGTGCGCGCGGCGTTATATGCCAAGGAAATCATGAAGTATTTATTCATAGTTTCACTAATTTTTGCTCTTATTGCATGCAAGGGTGATGGATACCTTAGAGGTGAAGTAGAACCATCGCAAGACGGTAACACATACTTTGGTGTAATTGATAATAATGGTGGAAATTGTGGGCCGTTACTATTAGATGGTAAAGCTTGGGAGTTACCTCTCGGTGAAGTATCAGAAATAGAGTCTGGTTGTAACTCCACCCAATTTAGTACAGCTATTTCATAGAATTTTATGCAGCCTCAAGGTAACCAATTGGTGTCATATCGCCAAGTGAATCATGTGGTCGCTCATAATTGTAAATATCTAACCACTCATCAGTGATTTCACGTACTTCTTGAAGTGACTCAAACAAGTATAAATCTAGCACTTCTTCACGGTAACTCCGATTAAACCTTTCAACAAAACCATTTTGGTAAGGACTGCCAGGCTCTATAAATTCCAACTTGATGTCATTTTTCATTGCCCAATCTTCGAGTGCCGTTGAAGTAAATTCTGGGCCATTGTCCGCTCTAATCTGCTTTGGTTTTCCTCGCCAAGCAATAATTTGTTGTAGCGTTCTAATAACGCGTTCAGAAGTTAAGCTTGTATCGACCTCAATCGCCAGTGCTTGTCGGTTGAAATCATCCAGCACATTCAGTGTTCTAAAGCGATGTCCATAGCTTAATGCGTCACTCATAAAGTCCATTGACCACGATTCATTATGTTGTGTCGGTGCACTTAATGGTTCAGGTGTTCTTGTTGGAACACGGCGCTTCCCCTTACGTCTCAAGTTTAGTTTTAGCATGTTGTAAACGCGTTCAACACGCTTTTTATTCCACGGCTTACCTTTATTGCGAAGCCTTTTGAATAGCTTAGGCAGCCCCCACCTAGGATGGCGCTCTACCAGCGCAAGTAATGCGTCGATAACTTCATCATCTAACGGCCGTTTATGTTTGTAATAAAAAACTGAGCGGCTTAGCCCTGCCACTTCACAAGCAAATGCGACGCTGACGTTAAATTGAGCTCTTAAATGCTCTACCCAAGCTCTGCGCCTACTTGTTTTTACAGCTTTTTTGCGATGATATCCTCAAGCATCGAGTGCTTTAGGCTAAGCGTTGCAAACATATCTTTTAGCTTACGGTTTTCTTCTTCAAGCTCTTTGAGGCGTTTAATATCAGACGCTTCCATACCGCCATATTTTGAGCGCCATTTGTAAAATGTACTTTGGCCGATGCCATGTTTACGGCAGATTTCTGGTACAGGAATACCTGACTCAGCTTCTTTGATCATGCTGACAATTTGGGTTTCGGTGAACTTGCTTTTTCTCATCGTAAATTTTCCTATTTTAGTTAATGGAAAATTCTACTTATAAACTGTTTCATTTTTTGGGGGAGTTACATGGTGAGCATATTATTCACTGTGGATCTTCCATTAGATTTGTTATTCCCAAGGGTGTGGTTTTTAAGTTCGATTATTGGGGGCCATAGGCATATAACAAGGCAAATCAAAAAGGGTGGACAAAAACCAGTTGGCTTTGTTCGTTCCTCACAAGTTTAGCCAACTAATTTTTGCCGTTTATTTGCGGCGTTAGGTGCTCATTTAGAATGTGGCGTGTGATTATAATATTGATGCTTCTATCAGGTTGTTCGGCTAAACCGATAAATGGGTGTACTTTCGACTTAAATCACTGGGAGAAAACAAGCAGCATTCCCAAAGTTTTAAGCTCGAAATATAAAGCTGATATCGATTCTTGGTATAAAAATCAAGATGGAGACCTGTTTTACTGTAAGCGGTTTATTGGTAACAATGTCTGCGGACATGAGTTCGAAATGTACTTTAAGCAAGCTAATGGCTCTTATCAATCAGACCAAGTTATCTGTATGCAATAGTGCACCTAACAAAGCACATTAATAAGTACTGACAAAAATCAGTTGGCTTTGTTAGTGCCTCACAAATTTTAACCAACTAATTTTTGCTGTTTAATTGCGGCGTTATGTACTTTCTTGTCCTGCACAACTTGTGCACATCTCTTTTGTGCGATAGTATTTCACTATTGATGCACAGTAAGACAGTGCGAGGATATGTCAGTAAATTTTAAAGATGATTGGCTTGAAGCATTTTATGAGGAAGATAAGCGTCATTGCTTGATTCCTAAAATTATATAGAATGCGCTGTATCGGAAGCTTGAAATCCTAGATGCAGCAAAAGCTGAATCAGATCTAAGAGTTCCACCGGGTAATCGGTTTGAACATCTTGAAGGTAATCTGAAAGGTTGGTGTTCGATACGGGTGAATAAACAGTATCGTTTGATTTTTAAGTGGGTTGACGGTGTAGCAGAAGACACCTATTTAGACCCTCATAAATACTGAGGTCAGGATAATGCGCATAACTAAACGTCGTCCAGTTGGTGTAGGAGAAATGCTCAAAGTTGAATTCTTGGAGCCAATGGAGATTACATCAAAAACATTAGCTGAAGCTATGGGTGTACATAGGAACACCATCAGTAACTTAATTAATGGTGGTACTCTGACTGCTCCACTTGCAATCAAGTTAGCGGCTGCATTTGGGAATACACCTGAGTTTTGGCTTAACATTCAACATGCTGTGGACTTGTGGGATACACGAAATCGTTATCAAGATGAAGCCAAGCAAGTAAAACCTTTGTTTTCAACGCAAGATATCGAACTACGTACATAACAAGCGTTTAAGAGCGATTCCATAACGTGTGCCGATTTCGCTTCGCTCAAGTGTGCAAACGTTATTCCACGCCTTAACACGGCGTTATGTCTCTAGCAGAGTTCACTCTCAATACAAAGGTGCTAGAATAGCGTTTAAAACGGAGTGTATACATGGCTGAAATAGATCAAAAACATATTGAGTTGAGAGTCAGTGACTGGAAAGAAAGGGTTGCTAAACTTTACCATTCGGTTGAAAGTAGATTGGCTTCAGAAGATGATTTTTCTGTAGAGAGTAATGACAGTGTGTCGATGAACGAAGAGTTAATGGTTAAGTTCAATGTACCTTCTACGTCAATTCCAAAGCTGAATATTTATAGAAAAACTAAACTTCTAATGTCAATCAAACCAGTGGGTTTATGGATAATTGGTGGAAATGGTCGATTAGACATAATGACTAAAAAAGGTGCATACATTCTAGTTGACTTTTCAGAGTTTGGAGACAAGGAATCTAAATGGAAATTGTTTTCACCGACACAAAGAAGACAAGGTGAAAATTTTACACCAGAGCTTCTTTTGGAGTTAGCTACTAAACTATGACTATTTTTGATGAACTTGAAAAACAATATTTCGAAATCGACAATGATTACTCCTTTATCGAATTTGATGCAATTTCAAAAGGTTGGAATAAAAAAGCGCAAAAATATGCTAGAAAACGTGAGCTAAATGACCAAGCATATTTTTTGTTTATGTTTACTCGTTTAGAAGACAGAGTTCGCCAAGAGTCAGCAAAAAAAATAGTTAAAAAGAAAGCTTCGACTATTTCATGGAAAAACAAAGCTGCGTGGGATATTTTGCCCTCAAATGCGAGTGCAGAAATGAACTTCAAAAATCGGTTGGCTTTATTGACGCCTAAAGGGCAATCCGACTTCAATATCGTTGCAGATTATTATAAAGAACGCAATGCAATTGGTCATGGTGGGACCTTTACATCTCCAATAAATATGCCTCATGTGATATCGGAATACAAAAGGCTATACCGCACACTAAAGGCATAACAAAGCGTTTAAGACAGATTCCCAACGCTTGGCATTTTTCATTCTACCGTTGGGTTTTGTGTTTACGGTGGTATGGTTAGGTTTCGTGGTGGCGTTGCTCACTACTTAACGCGGCGTTGAGGCTGTAGAATTACTCTTTCCAGGTACTGGATTGTTGGTTTTGGATTGACTATTTCTTAACCTTGAATCGAGTTGGTTACTGTGATCTAATAGCTATTATTCACCCACGGTAATCTGTTATGGCCAACTATAAGCCAGACTTATCCCGCCAAAATAAATTTATTCCAATCAATTTCGCTGAGCAAATTTTGCCGGGAACCTTTGAATATGCGCTTTGTTATATTGTCGAAAATAAGCTTGACTTGTTGGGCTTTGACGCTTGGTATAACAACGACAAAACAGGCGCTGCGGCGTATCCGCCCGCGGTGATGTTAAAGGTTATTTTACTGGGCTATGCACATGGTTTAATCAGTAGTCGGCGAATTGCTAAAGCGTGTGAAACAAACATTTTATTTATGAGTGTGTCGGGTGATATTCAGCCGCATTACACATCAATAGCGGGTTTTGTGGCTAAAATGCACGAACAGATTGAACCGCTATTTACGCAAGTGCTGATGATATGTGATGAAGAAGGCTTGATAGGACGCAACATGTTTGCCATTGATGGGTGCAAATTGAAGTCCAACGCAAGTAAAGAGTGGAGCGGTACATTCGATGAGCTAGGCCGTAAAAAAGCCAAATTAGAACGCGCAAGCAAACGCATAATTGAGCGCCATCAAGCGCAAGATGGCTTAAGTGAAGAGCTGGTCACTCAAGACTTAAAGTAAAAAGAAAAGCTAGATAAAAGTGCAGATAAAATCACCGAGTTCTTAGCTACTCACGAAGAGAAAACAGGCAGTAAAGGTAAGCCGGTTAAAAGTAATATTACCGACCCAGACAGCGCGAAAATGACCACGTCAAAAGGCACAATTCAAGGCTATAACGGGATAGCGATAAACGATGAGAAACATCAAATTATACTACAAGCACAGGCATGGGGCTCGGTGGGCGAGCAACAAACACTGCAGCCAGCCGTTGAGCAATTAAAACGACAACTTGAAAAACTGAACAGTGATAAATTCTCTCACAAACAGGCCATTAAATTTACCGCAGACAGTGGATTTAATAGTGAAGCGAACCTTGAATTCATGGCGCAAAGTGGCTTTGATACTTACATAGCTGATAACCAATTTAGAAAACGCAACCCACTGTTTAAAGAGAGCGAAACCTACGAAACAGAGCAAGAAAAGCGCCGATTAAAACGCAGTAAAGGCAAGCCACGCTTATTTACCTCAGACGACTTCCATTATGATGAAGCAACACAAACCTGCCACTGCCCCGCAGGGAACGAGATGTGGCGAAGCGGTATCAATGTAAAAAGCTACAACCAAGAATACACGCGATTCTGTGGTTACTTAAAAGATTGCAAAGTATGCCCACTACAACAGCAGTGCATGCGAAAGCCACCGATAAAAACAGGCCGGCAAGTACAGTTTAAGAGTGATGAGTCTCGCAAAAAAATCAGTTACATCGACAAAATGAAAGTAAAAATAGACAGCCCAATAGGACGACGACAATACAGCGAACGACTTGGATGTATCGAACCACTATTCGGCAACATCACGGTGAATAAAGGGACGAATAAGCTCACATTACGCGGCCAAGTAAAAGTCAATGCTCAATGGCAGCTATACTGCCTTGTTCACAATATCGAAAAGTTACGAGAAAGGGTGTCGTAAGCTAAGAACAACCTGACCTAACAGCTCCGAAACGCCTCTCAAACCACAACAAACCAGCTTAAAAAAACGCCCTAAAATAACAACTCACACCCAACTAAACGATTGAATCAAAATAGGAACTCAGTTATCGTTTGTTGATTACAAAAACAAATTTGAAACGAGTTATTCTACAGGCTCGTTAGGCTTCTTTAAACATAAGGTTTAATCTTGACTCAGTAATGGTATGAAAAAGATGGTAATCAAAGTTCACTCATTGGTGGCATCTGTCTAATTGTAGGAACCATAGTAGGCATTCTCGGAACGGCTTACGTTAATAAAAATATGGAGCCACCTAAGCAAATTATTTATAAGGTTGGTGATACGAGCGATAATATTGGCCAGTACTGGAAGCATTTAAATTTCTCTTTTGTTAGAGAGGAATACATAAACCCTAGGGTTATTGAAGAGCTTCTAGGTTGGATTAGTGACTCCTCAGCAACAACGTCCTCAATTGACTTAGTATCAGCAAATAAAAGTAATAGGTTTTTTGTTGATATAGAGCACCGGAAAGTGGATGGAAAAGAATTAGTCGGTTACACCAGAGAAAAAGGTGAAGGTTCTTTTTTTTATCAGTACATAGGAACTTCGCCTTCCGGAGTAAATATAATTCTATGTATAGATCATGGGAGTGGTTCAGGTGTCTTCAAAACTTTGATGCTTTTATCTTTGCGAGCAGACAATGCCTTAGATGGTTACTCTCAAGGTTTTACTAAAAGAGAAAGAGTGCTCTTACATTCAATAGGTCACATTGGATTAGGTGACAGATACTCAGGAAATATCACTTATAAAAATGAAATTTTAACGGTCGGTGAAGATAAAAGCCCAATGAAGTATGGGCTTTGGACTTCCGCACAGAAATTCGAGGTTAAGTAGAACTTTAAGCCTAACAAGGGCCTAAACCAAGGGACGCAAAACAGCAGGCTTGCGCTCCTTTGTCGCCAATTTTAGCCTGCTATTTTGTGCCGTTCACGGCAAGCGTTATGTTTTCTTAATCAAGGAGTTCACAATATGTCAATGATAGCGTCATTAAAAAGCGTGAGTGAAGAACGGCTTAACGAGATATTGGCAGAGCCGTCAAAGCTAGTATCGTATTTATATGAAGACGACAGTGGCAAAGCGTGTGACGTCGATAAAGCGTGGCATGCAATTCATTTCTTACTAAATAAAAGTGTTTGGGAAGCTACTTCTCTGGGCGGTTCTGTATTTTTAGGGGGAATACCTATTTCTGATGAAGATGTTGGTTATGGCCCAGCTAGATATTTCTCGACTGAACAAACTAAAGAAATTTCGTCCGAATTATCGAAAATATCTGAAAATCAATTGTTAGAGAATTTTCTTAATCTGGTTGATGAAGCTGAAATTTACCCAGGCTTTGAAGACATAGAGGAAGATAGAAAGTATATCACCCAGAACTTTATTCATTTAAAAGAGTTTTTAGCTGAGCTTGCAAAAGCTGATAGTTGTCTAATTAGCTATATGTGCTAATTAGACAACAAGTGCCTAAACCAAAGGACACAAAACAGCAGGCTTGTGCTCCTTTGTCGCCAATTTTAGCCTGCTATTTTGTGCCGTTTACGGCAAGCGTTAGGAGCCTTTAAGAAATTGGAAACTCTTGAGCTAATTAAACAAGCAGATGAATATACTATTTCATTTGAAGACTTTGCTTGTCTTAGCGAAGAGGGAGGTTTGATTGACTTAGTCAATTTATTTTCACTTAATATTGCAAAACTTTATATGAAAAGTGAAATTGAGTTTGAGTTGGCTGATGGTGCGATGAATTATATTTTTGGTTTCATGACGGATGATATCTTTATGAATTTCAGTGGTAATTTTATTCCAAGTCCTGCCATTGATATTTATGATGCATTTGATGCAGGTGAATATCAGCATTCGGGAGATTCAGATGGTACATGCCCAATTGAAAAGTATACAAAACCACACTTAATTAAATTACTTGAAACTTACGGCTCCTAACAAGACCGTCAAACAAAGGACACAAAACAGCAGGCTTGTGCTCCTTCGTCGCCAATTTTAGCCTGCTATTTTGTGCCGTTTACGGCAAGCGTTATACACAAAGGGAGTTTCGGTGAAAAATTTAACATCTATAATTTTTATCGCGTTTTTAGTTGGTTGCGCTTCTAATACTAATAATGATGAGCTTGGATACCAAGGCAATAAAAAGTCATCCCCAAAATCACCAAATGCTTTGCAGGTATTAGAGTCTCTAAAAAGTAATCCTTCTGCTGTTTTTCGAACTCAAAATGGCTGGACAATTATCAATGTTGATAATGAACAAGAAAAATCAATTTATTCATTTACACCTGAATCTCATCCAGCTTATCCATCGATTGTAAAACGAGAAATTGTCGAAAAAGATGGCTCTATCCATATTAATATGACAGCAAAATGTGGAGCAACAAAAGATGTTTGTGACAAACTAGTTCAGCAATTTGTAGCGCTAAACGATAAAGTCAGACTGTCTATGCAATAGTGCGTATAACAATCGCATAAAAATGGACGTCTAACGGTTGGCTGGCGCTCATTCTTCGCTTATTCTAGTCAACTGTTATCCGCAATTTATGCGGGCGTTATACCCCTAAAGGAGTTTAGATGTTACGCACTATATTAGTTTCTCTAATTGTTATTTTATCGGGATGTGCAAGTACACAAAATGAAAAATTAACTTCTAAAAGAATTGGTGTGTTAACACCTGAATCGCACAATAATCAATTCTGCTACCTCTACAAAGGCGTGACAGTTTTCAATAATGAGTCAGCACGTGAGGAACTTAGCCCTAACTTTTCTAACAGTTTTAACGCATCTGTGGGTAAGGGCATCACAAAGTCGGGGAATATACCAGTATCCCTAGGCAAATTACCTGCCCATAAGATCTCAAGTTATTTTGAGCGTAAAGAGTGGGATCATTCAATTACTCTTACTAAGGATGGTCGCAAGTATATTGAGAGCTTGCTTGAATCAAACCAAGTTGATTATATTCTCTTACCTTGGTTATATGATTTAGAACGTTGTATGGTAAGCGTTGAAGTTGGTTACTCTGATTTAGAATATGCACTTGACTCTAACGTTCAACTTCATCTTCTTAATGCTCAAACTTTACAGCATATACAGTCTAGACATGTAAGCTCTGTAAATTCAATGAGACCAATCTACTTACCAAAAAATAAGGCTACTCCCACTATTACTGACAAGGCTAAACTATCTGAGAAGCTCTATGTTGAGCTTGAAGATGATGTTTTTAGGCTTCTAGATGGTGATTGCTGCTATTCAAAAAGAAATGATTTACCGTAACGGGGTATAACAAATTAATTAAACAGTGGACGCAAAACAGCAGGCTTGCGCTCATTCTTCGCTTAGTTTAGCCTGCTATTTTCCGCCGTTTATTTGCGGCGTTAGCCCATAGAAATTTTTATGCGAAACTAGTCGAATATAGCCGCCGACCTAAAACGTTTTGTCCAAAAACGAGCTAGAGCGAACATCTGTTGTTCGCTCATAACTTCAGGCCAGGTGAAGTATTAACCCAATCATCAAGGCTGTAGAGTCATATATGAGTCACTACACTTTAACAATTGAGTTTATGTTCTGATTCGGCCTACTTTTCGAAAGCACGCTTCATAAAGTTAGGTGTTGCTAATGCACCCTTATGAATACCTGTGTTGTAGTACTCAGTATCAAATGTTGCGTTATCAACGTCTTGCTCGCGGAATCCGGCAAACTTTTGATCTTTACGTGCCATTGTTGCTGACCACAGGCCGCTTGGGTAGATTGGCTGTGGGAAAGGCAGGGTTTGCAGGTCAACAAAGCCCACTTCCAACATTGCATCGCGCATTTCTAGTAGCAACGGCATGTGCATCAGTGGTGATTCACTTTGCTGGATCATGATACCACCAGTACGAAGCGCTGCTAAACAGCTCTTGTAGAATGCGTGATTGAATAAACCTTCACCTGGGCCAACAGGATCGGTGCCATCAACGATGATAACGTCGATAGACTCTGCTTCGGCTTCACGCATAAATTTGATGCCATCATCAAACATTACAGTTGCGCGAGGATCGTTATTAGACTCACAAAGCTCAGGGAAGTATTTCAAAGACATTTGCGTCACAACTTCGTCGATATCAATCTGAGTTACTTTTTCAACGCCAGGATGCTTTAATACTTCACGCAATGTGCCACAGTCGCCGCCGCCAATGATCACAACATTTTTAGGTGCAGGGTGCGAAAATAGCGCCGGGTGACTCATCATTTCGTGATAGAAAAAGTTTTCACGCGTGCTCACCATAGTGCAACCGTCAATGATCATCAGGTTACCAAAATCCGTTGTTTCAAACATTTCTACTTTTTGAAATGGTGATTGGATTTCGTCTAATTTTTTGTTGACTCTAAGTGAAAAAGCGCTGCCATCGCGGTCGCTAATTTCTGTAAACCAACGGTTTGCTTCTAAGTTTGCCATGATTGTGTTCACACTTGATAAAAATTGAGGCAATTTTGCCAGTGCTTGCGTCTTTGCTCAATCAATTTTAGTCAACATTTTGTACTTTGCCTCATATTAGCCCTAATCAAGCATGGGCTATTTATAAGGTTTGTAAGCTAATGAAAACGCAACTTTAGGTCGCATTGACTTGCCTCGCGTATTAGAATGAAGCTTTATAAAGAATTAATTGAGAGCAGCAATGACTTGGGGTCTGCAAACAGCACGTTCTATCTATAACGTTACCCACTGGAGTGACGGCTATTTTGATATCAATGAACAGGGCCAGTTAGTGGCGTTTCCTGATGGTGATCGCACTAAGCCACCAATTCTTCTTCCAGAGTTAACTGAGCAATTTAAAGCGCAGGGGCTAACTTTGCCAGTTTTGGTACGTTTTACCGATATTTTAAAACATCGTGTCGATACCTTGACTCAAGCCTTTACTGCTGCACGAACTCAACGTGATTACCAAGGCCAGTACACCTGTGTTTATCCAATAAAAGTGAATCAGCAGCGCTCGGTTGTCAGTAAGTTATTGGCTCACCCAAGCGGTCTTGTTGGTCTTGAAGCCGGTTCTAAGCCTGAGCTGATGGCAATTTTGGGTGTGGCACATCAACCTATTACCATTGTCTGTAACGGCTACAAAGACAGTGAGTTCTTGCGCTTAGCTTGCATCGGTCAAGCGATGGGTCACCAAGTAAATATAGTCGTTGAAAAGCTCTCTGAACTGGATACTTTATTACAAGAAATCGACGATTTAGGCATTGAACCGTCGATTGGTATTCGTATTCGTCTTAATTCTGTTGGTAAAGGCAAGTGGCAGAATACCGGTGGTGAAAAAGGTAAGTTTGGTCTTACTGCCAGTCAAGTTCTGCAAGCGGTTGAGTTACTTAAGTCGCATAATCGTTTGCACTTAATGCAGTTGGTACACTTCCATATCGGCTCGCAAGTTGCCAATATTCGCGATATTCAACGTGCGCTTAAAGAGTGTGCGCGCCACTATGCTGAGCTATATCAACTAGGAGTTCCGCTGCGTATCGTTGATGTTGGCGGTGGCCTCGGAGTGGATTATGAAGGCTCAGGTTCTCGTAGTTCATGTTCAATGAATTATACGGTGGCGGAATACGCGAAAAATGTGGTGCATGCTTTTCATGATATTGCGGAGCTCAATAACATTCCGCATCCGGATATTATTACTGAATCTGGCCGAGCATTAACTGCCCATCACGCGATGCTGATCACGGATGTGATCGACGTAGAAAAAGCACCAAATCAAGTCGAACCGGTGCAACCACAAGATACCAGTCCACTGGTATTACAAGAGTTATGGCATTCGTTGTCACAACTGACTCCTCGCATGGCCTTAGAAACCTACCACGACGCTATGCACTTGTTCAGCGACGCACACGACCAATACGTACATGGTTTGATTAGCATGCAAGAGTGGGCGCAACTTGAACAGCTTTACTTCACGACACTTCATAAAGTGCGTGAGTGCTTAAATGAGAATGCGAGAGCACACCGAGAAGTACTAGACGACCTCAATGAAAAGCTAGCTGATAAACTGTTTGTAAACTTCTCGTTGTTCCAATCACTGCCGGATATTTGGGGTATTGACCAGCTATTTCCGGTGATGCCTATCGACAAGCTCAATCAGCCGTTGACGCAAAGAGCGATTATTCAGGACATTACTTGTGATTCGGACGGTCAAATCAACAGTTATGTAGAGGGCGCAGGTATTGAGTCAAGTCTACCCATTCCTGAGTATGTGCCGGGAGAGCAATATCACGTTGCAATGTTCTTGGTAGGGGCCTATCAAGAAATATTGGGTGATCTCCATAACTTATTTGGTGACACAGACTCAGTACACGTTGAGCTTTGTGATGAGGGTTATAAACTCACCAATGCAATCAAGGGCGACAGTGTTGAAGATGTACTGCGCTTTGTTCATTATGACAAAGCGGTGCTATCTGAGAATTATGCACAACAGGTTGCGGCCTTGTCGTTGCCGGAGTCAATTAAAGCTCAGTATTTACAAGAGTTAAACGCTGGACTTGAAGGTTATACTTACTTCGAAGATTGATTTTTAGATAGTGAAATGGAATAAATTATAGCCGACCAACTGGTCGGCTTAATTGTGTGTGATTTTCAAGGTATGATACAGCTCTGCCGTAAAACACGATGAGGGAATGAATGTCGTTTATTCGTAAAGTGATCAGCATCTTGCTGTACGCCGTTAACACTATATTTTGGTTTATACCGATCTTTATTTGTGGCTTGATTAAGCTACTGCCCATCCCACCATTGCAAAAAGCCATGAGCTATATTGCTAAGGCGTGCGCAAGTAAATGGGTCGCGTGTAATTCAGTGAGCCAAAACCTCATTGCGCCGTATATGCTTAATGTTAGCGGATTGGATGAGCTAAAACGTAAAGACTGGTACTTGGTTATCGCCAATCACCAAAGTTGGGTGGATATTTTAGTGTTGCAGCGAGTGCTTCATGGCAAAATCCCGTTTTTGAATTTCTTTTTGAAAAAAGAGCTGCTTTACGTACCTGTGCTAGGTCTTGCTTGGTGGGCGCTCGACTTTCCTTTTATGACGCGAACCAGCAAGTCGCAATTAAAGAAAAACCCTAAATTGCGTGGTAAAGACATAGAAACGACGCGAAAAGCATGCGAAAAGTTTAAAACAATGCCAGTGAGTATTGTAAACTTCGTTGAGGGTACGCGTTACACCGAATCCAAGCATAGTAAGCAAAAAAGCCCATTTACGCATCTGCTTAAACCAAAAGCGGGAGGCATCGCATTTGTGATGCAAGCCATGGGTGAGCAAATCAGCAAAGTGGTGAATGTCACCATCCATTATCCCGATGGTGTACCAACTTTCGCAGACTTTATCGCTGGTAAAGTGAAGTCAGTAGATGTTCAGGTGGAAGTAATGCCGGTCAGTGCAAACTTGGTCGGCGACTACATGAATGATCCCGAATTTAGAGTGCGTTTCCAATCCGAATTAAACGCCTTGTGGCAAGCCAAAGACGCACAACTTGTGGAGCTTGCCGATAAAAAGTAGTAGAAGGATGTGGTGATGTTAAAACAAATACTACCTAAGTGGTTTCTCGGGCTATCGGCCAGTGTGTGGCTGCTGGTGAATACCTTTGTATGTGGTTTATTGGTGCTATTGTTTGGCATCATAAAATTGCTTGTGCCAGTTAAGTTTATCTCTACAGCACTGCACTTCTTTTACGGTATGTGGTGTAAAGGCAACTATCTAGGTTTGCGCATCGCGTGCGACAAAATACAAGTGAGCTTGCCAAAAGAATTACACGCTCAAGGGTGGTATTTGTTAATTTCCAATCATCTTAGCTGGCTTGATATCGTTGTGCTTAGTGCCATGGAGGTACTACCTGCACCTAAATTTTTCTTAAAAGATGAATTAAAATACGTGCCTTTCATTGGCACCGGTGCATGGGCAATGGGCATGCCATTTATGAAACGTGCGAGTAAAGCGCAGATCGCCAAAAACCCTAAGCTTAAAGGGATGGATGTAGAACGTACCAAAGCCAGTTGTCGCAACTTTCGAGATCACCCCACAACGGTAATTAATTTTGTGGAAGGTACTCGTCATACTAAAGCTAAACATGCGCATCAAAATAGCCCGTTCAAGTACCTGCTCAAACCAAAGGCGGGTGGTGTAGCGTTCGCTCTAGAAGTGCTATCAGAGCAACTTGACGGCATGCTCAATGCGACTTTGGCTTATGAGTTAGAGGGTGAGCATATTTGCCGTGCATTTACGCTTGGACGCTTGGATGCAATTGATGTAAAAATAGACTACATTGCGATGGAAAAAGTGCCTCTTGGTAACTATCAAGCTGATAAAGCTTATCGTGTAGAGTTTCAGTCTTTTATGAATGAAGTCTGGCAACGCAAAGATTGCCAACTCGAAGCGCATCGATTGAATTCGACTGAGCCAAGTGATGCGCTCAATGAGGAGCTAAAACAGCTATGAAGTTTGATCACCTTCATGATGTCGTTCAACCGTGGTTAAAAGAGTTACCGCAAGGCACTGTGATCAGTGCGTTATTCACCAACGGTGTCGCGGTTGTTGGGCTATTGTTTTTATATTGGGTGATCCGCCGTTTAGTGCTACCCAATGTAGAAAACCTCGCGCGCCATATTTCACCGCGTAAAATTGGTCACCTTGCCCCTCAGTTAAGTAAATTTAGCGGTCGCTTTGCCTTTGTATTGTGTTTACTGGTCTTTTCCGCCTACCATGAGCGCCTCTTCGTCGCACCTGCTTGGGTATTTGTAGTGATGGAGACACTGGTGTATGTCATGTTGGTGGTGGCGTCAGGGTTTTTATTTAGCAGTTTAGTCAATTTAGGTAATGGCGTTTATAACCTCTTTCCGTTCGCCAAAGAAGTGCCGATCCAAGGGATTATTCAAGTAATTAAGCTACTGATATTTATAGTTTGCTCTATATTGGTGGTGAGTATCTTGGTGGATAAATCACCAACTTATATTCTTTCCGGTTTTGGTGCTATCGCGGCAGTCATTATTTTGGTATTTAAAGATACAATTTTGGGATTGGTTGCGAGTATTCAAATAGCAGCCAATCGACTGGTAACCACTGGCGACTGGATCCAAGTTGACGCATTTGGTGCCGACGGCGAGGTGATTGATCTTGGTTTAAATACCGTTAGGGTACGTAACTGGGATAACACCGTCACCACCATACCAACCTATATGTTGATCTCTGATTCATTTAAAAACTGGCGTGCCATGCAAGAGTCAGCAGGACGTCGCATCAAACGCGCCATCCATATTGATTTTACTAGCATTGAGCCGTTGGCTGAGCAAAAGCGAGCGTCACTCACCGAGCAATATCCACTACTGGAAAAGCTTGACGATGTACCGAGCGATATCACCAATTTAGGCTTATTTAGACGCTATGCAGAGGCCTACTTGAAGCAGCATGATGCCATCAATCAAGATTGTTTATGCATGGTAAGGGAACTTGCGCCCACGCAACATGGCTTGCCTCTAGAGTTTTACTGTTTTAGTCGCGATAAACGCTGGGTGTTTTACGAGCACTTACAAGCCGATATTTTGGACTATATGCTAAGTGTAATGCCTGCATTTGGGCTACGTCCATACCAAAGCGTGAGTGATTACTTTGGCGCACACCGCGTGAAAGTGCGCGCCGGTAGCAAACCTGATGCAACTTCAGAATAATCATCAAGGCCACTCAAGTGTGGCCTACACACTTCCAGCGATAACCCCAAACACCATAAAGGCAATAAGCAACTGCCATATTGCGGGCTTTAGCCATTTTAGTGCTATAAAGCCTAATATCACCGCGGTGATATCGAGCAAACTATGCACCGCAGAAAGCCAAATTGGTTGATAAAACGCAGCGGCTAGAATCCCCACAACACCGGCATTTAAGGTCGCGCTAATGCTTGCAAACCTTGGCAACGAAATAAGTGATTGCCACTGCTGGTTAAACGCCCACATTAACAGTAGGCCCGGCAAGAAAATAGCGAGCGTTGCAATCGCCGCGCCCAAAATGGGATGCGTATTGTCGACAACGGCGCCTAAAAAGCTTGCGATGGTAAACATCGGACCAGGAATGGCTTGCGCGGCAGCATAAGCTGTTAAGAAGGTTTCTTGCGCGACTCCCTCAACACTGGTTTGTAGTAGCGGAAGCACGACGTGACCGCCACCAAAAACCAAAGCACCTGCTTGATAAAACTCGGCAAATAGTTGATTTGGTAGCGCGGCAAAGGTTAACGCAAAGAGGCCAATAAATAGCGCAAATACAAACCAGTTGATTTGGCTTTTTGATTGACTCGGTTTACTTGGCGCATTGCTGAATGAGTAAAAGTAACCAGCAACGACAAGCACCATAAGCACACCCAATTGTGCGCTCAAGTTAGGTAGCATCAACAGTGTGAATGTGGCGAAAAATGCGACGAATTTGAGTGCCGTGGTTTTACAAAAGCTTTTCGCCATGCTCAGTACCGCATCGGCAACGATAACTACAGCAAACAACTTCAACCCATCAATGACATTCAACGCAGTGCCTGAGAGCTGCTCAGCCGTTAATGCCAGCATGATCATGAGCAAAAATGACGGCAGTGTAAATCCTAAGAAGGCGGCGATCCCTCCTAAAATACCTGCTTTTTCTAAACCAATCGCGAATCCAACTTGGCTAGAGCCAGGTCCTGGTAGTATTTGTGACAGACTGATCATACTGGCGTAGCGCTCGTTACTCAGCCATTTTAAGTTATCGACAAAGTGTTTTTTAAAGAACCCAAGGTGGGCCGCGGGTCCCCCAAAGCTCGTACATCCTAATAACAAAAACTGATAAAATATTTTCAGAAACATAGTGTACCTTGTGATATTGTTAACCCCATATCTTTACAATTTTATATGACATATTTATGACTTTTGGTGCTGGTGCACCACAGTTGGATAAGTATTATGCGAATGACTTGTTTATCGCCGTGTTTACTTTTTTTGTTTGCATGTTTCTCTAGTTTTGCTCAGCAAATAAATGTTGCGGTAGATCACGCGCCACCATATAGCATTATTGAAGACAATGGTGAAGTGCAAGGCTTAATCTTAGATATATTAGCAACGGTACAGGCTCAGGCTGGTGTTAATTATCAAATAAACGCCGTTCCCTGTCCTTTTTCACGCTGCATACGGATGCTAGCGCAAGGCGAGGTAGACGTCATGGGTGGCTTGATCCGTACACCTCAACGAGAAAAATTAATCGATTTTGTGGAGCCTGCCTATATGGCTCTGACGTCGTCTTTTGTATTCTATGCTAAGCAAGACAGCGATATTCAGGTGGAACAATATACGGATCTTTATACCAAGCGAATTGCAGTGATGCGCGGGGGCGTTTTTTATCCTCGTTTTGATGAAGATCGCCAACTTAATAAGGTCCCTGTTTTTAGTGAGCAAGTGGCGTTTGACCTATTGCTTAAAGGACGCGTGGATCTAGTTATCGCAGTGGAAGACACCGCAGAGATAGCGATGGAAGTGCTTGGTCAGCCTATTGAAAAGTTAAAAAAGGTCTCCTACCATCACGCCCAGCCAATTTATGGTCATATGGCGATGAGTAAAGACTTCAGCGGTACTCAGCTTGCAGAAAAAGTTCGCTTAACTATGAGAGAATTAGCTGAAAAAAAACAACTTGATGCTGTGGTTGCAAAATATAAACTTCCACCAGTCTCAGATCACATAAGTGACTTAGTGCCTGTTCATCCTTAAAAAACCAGTAAGGCTTCAGCCAGAGTTAATTGTTTATTGCAACAATATAGACAATCAAGTTGAAACGAACTCAGGTGGGAAGATGATTGCAAGAAATATGTTAATTGGTGCAGCTGTTGTGGTTGCTTTGTCTGGATGTGAAATGAATAACACAGGTAAAGGTGCGGCGATTGGTGCTGCAACCGGTGCGGTGTTAGGTAAAGCGACAGGTAACCACAAAGATAAACGTCTTGCTATTGGTGCTGCGGTTGGTGCAATTGCAGGTGCCGCAATTGGTAACTATATGGACAAGCAGGAAGCCGCTTTTAATCAAGAGCTCGCAGGAACGGGTGTTGAGGTTGTACGCGAAGGCGATCAAATGCGCTTAGTGTTACCATCAAACATCACCTTCGCAACAGGTAAGTCAGCCATCAGTCCTAGTTTTTACAATACACTTCAAGGCATCGCACGCGTGATGCAGCAATACGATAAAACCTTTTTAACGATTGTTGGGCATACGGACTCTACTGGTTCAGCAAGCTTCAATCAGACTTTATCTGAACAACGTGCCAATAGCGTAAAGCAATACCTGTTATCGCAGCAGGTACTTCCTGCGCGTTTATACGCAGAGGGTATGGGTGAGTCTCAGCCAATCGCGAGCAACGATACTGAGCAAGGTAAGGCACAAAACCGCCGAGTAGAAATAAAAATTATTCCAAACCGCGCATAAGAAAAGTGCAAGGAGTGCTGCACAGCACTCCTTTTTTATAAGGTGTCACACACCACTTCGGCTTTGCAGGTAATTACGCTGACATTGGTGTAACCGATACGTGTTAGTTGCTCTGCGGCAAAAATAGCACGGCTACCGGCAGCACAGTGTAAATAAATTGGCCTGTCTGCGTCTTTTTCCAGCTCAGGAAGCTTAAATTCTAGCAATCCTCTTGGGATATTTACCGCGCCGTTGGCTGCCTTTTGACTATGTTCAGCCGGCTCTCTCACGTCGATAACCAGACCATTGTTTTGTGCAATCTCCGATTTTGCTTGTACCGCGTCAATGCAGCGTTGATTAGGCTTTACTGTCTTTAATACATCTTGGGCAGATATCAGCATATATAGCTCCTTATTGGGTTATCGGTTTTATTATGACTCACCTTTCCTGAATGCCAAGTTTCTTCAATATAACGATCATAGGGCACCAGTTAGTAAAAGCAGACTGCACTAAATTGACACAAATAAACACACTAAACCAAACCCAATGTGGGTTGACAAAATGTGTGAGCAGTAAAGAAATGGCAAACATAACACCAGCGATTAATCTAAGTAGAGGATGTAAGGTCATAATGAGTGTCACCTTTAATATTAGATATTTCTAATATTAGACATTGCTAATGTTTGTGTCTATACTTTAAGTACATTTATTTTTTGGGAGTCAACATGGAACTGCAGCAAATGGCGCAAAATGCCGAACAGGCAGAAGCCTTGTTAAAGCTTATGGCGAATAAAAATCGCTTGATGATTTTGTGTGCATTGCAAAAGCAAGAGCTCAGTGTTAGCCAGCTTAATGAAATGGTGCCATTAGCGCAGTCTGCCCTATCACAACATTTAGCCAGCATGAGAAAGGCACAAATCGTAGCGACTAGGCGTGAGGGGGCGACGATTTATTATCAGGTTAAAGATAGCCGAGTCGCTGTACTACTCGAGAGTTTATATCAGCTGTTCTGCGCCTCAAGTGCAGAGTAACTAGGAACGACTGAGATGCAAAAGTTAGATGGTGTCATTCGGTATGCTCTACAAGGCAGCTTGCCAACGATTATCTTCTTGTGCGCTGTGGTACTTGGATTATTTGCATTGCAAATGACACCACGAGAGGAAGAACCACAAATAGTGGTGCCTATGCTGGATATTCATGTGTCGGTACCAAATACTGCCTCACCAGAAGTGGCACGATTGGTCACCACTCCACTTGAAAAGTTACTGCTGCAAATTCCAGGCGTTGAGCACGTCTATTCTACGACCCAAACCGGCGGCACGGTTGTTACTTTAAGATTTCATGTGGGTGAAGACAGAGAGAAAGCCATTCTCAACACCTACACTAAGCTGTATGCCAATCAGCATACTATGCCGGGAATTGTCACTCAGTGGCAGATCCGTCCAATAGAAGTCGATGACGTTCCAATTTTGATGCTTGGACTGACAAGTTCCAAGCCGCAACTATATGATGACTACGCGCTAACGCGCTTTGCACAAGAGCTAGCTATCCAGTTACAGAGCATCGCAGACACCAGCGAGGTTTCAGTTATTACCGGGCGCACGAGAGTACTTAGGGTTGAGTTGAACTTAGCTGCGCTTGCTGCACATCAAACAACACCAATGGATGTTTTAGGTGCTATCCAAAGTAGTAATCTAGTGACACGAGTCGGGCAAGTGACGGCAGGCAGTAACACGATTGCCTTTGAGTCTGGTGATGTCCTTCGTAATAAGTCGGCACTTGAAGGTCTCACGGTGAACGTAATCAATGGCCGTGCCATTGTTTTAAAAGAAGTTGCTCAGGTTATTGATGGTCCTAGTGAACCCGATAGCTATCAGTGGTTAGCAAGCAGCGACAGTCAGGCTGATGCACCATTAGTGACGATTGGCGTGGCGAAGCAAAAGGGAAGTAATGCGGTAACGGTTGCAGAGCAAAGTTTAGCGCTTGTAACCCAGCTACAACAGGAGATCCTTCCCGCTGAGGTATCGGTAAAAGTACTAAGAAACTATGGTGAGACGGCCAATGACAAAGTCAATAATCTTACCTCTAGCTTGGCCTTTGCGGTATTTACCGTTGTGATATTTGTCGGTGTATTTTTAGGTTGGCGGCCTGCCATCGTTGTTGGTCTTGCAGTGCCAATTTGCTATGGCATTACACTTGGGTTGGACTTTGCGTTTGGTTACACCATTAATCGGGTCACCTTGTTTGCGCTTATTTTGTCGCTGGGATTGTTGGTCGATGACCCAATCACTGGGATTGATAATATTAGCCGCTTTATTCATCGCGGCGCGGCAGCTGACACAGATCACAACATTGTCGCTGCTATGGTCGAGATCAAATCTGCGCTTTTGATGTCAACGTTAACTATCATCATGGCGTTTATTCCATTGGCGTTTATTACTGGCATGATGGGCCCATATATGGCACCTATGGCATTTAACGTCCCCATTAGTGTCATTGCCTCGACGTTAGTGGCTTTTTTAGTGACGCCTTGGCTGTCTAAAAAGTTACTCAAAGCGGATGCAAAAACAAGTGAAGTCGCGCCTCAAGACTCGTACTACAGCAAAATCATGCTGCCAATTTTACAAAACCCACGTAAAGCCAAGTGGTTATTATGGGGTGTGTTAGGGTTATTTGTTGCGAGTGTGAGCCTTCCTATTTTTAGAGCCGTACCACTGAAATTGCTGCCGTTTGACAATAAAAGTGAAATCCAAGTATTGATAGATATGCCCGAGGGAACCAGCCTTGAGCAAACGGCCGCAATGACGAGGCAAGTACAGCAAATCGTTTGGTCAGAAGCTGAAGTGACCGACATCGCCGCTTTTGTCGGTAAGCCTTCCAGTATGGATTTTAATGGTATGGTGCGAGGCTATTATCGTCGTAGTGGTACGCATCTTGCCGAACTTAGAGTTTTACTGGTGGATAAGCGTGAACGCGAACATCAATCTCACGCCATCGTCATGCGACTGCGTGAAAAGCTTCAGCCTTTTAACCAAACTTTGACGCAAGTAAAAGTGGTGGAAGTGCCGCCGGGACCTCCGGTATTAAGTACACTCGTTGCTGAGGTTTATGCAGATCCGTTTGTTGCTCGTGAAACGCAAGAGCAAGCAGCCCAAAGGTTAGCGCATCGTTTAAGGCAGGAGCCACATGTGGTTGAGGTTGACACCTCAATGGCTTCGCCAACATGGTTAAAGCGGTTTGTGGTTGATAAACAAAAGGCCGCGTTATCAGGTGTGGCCACAGAGGATATTAATCAATCTTTAGTGGTTGCAAGCAGCGGCATGTCAGCAGGCTTTTTATATACTCAAGGTGAGGTCGCAACGGTGCCCATCGAGTTGGGTGTGAGTTACGCGCAGCGTAATCAATGGCAAAACGTATTGGCGATGCAAGTTCGTGGTCGTCAGGAGTTGGCTAAAACCACTCAAGAATATGGCTTAGAGCAGGCTGCGAGGCCCCTTGTGGCGATTGGTGAACTGGGCGAATTAACATCCATCCCTACGGCTCCCGTGATCCTTCGAAAAGACCTACAAGAAGTGATTTATGTGTTTGCGGAGCTAAATGGCCGCACCCCAGCTGAGGTGATTGCCGATGTGGTTGCGGATGAAAACCAACAGATAACACCAAGCAATTGGGCATCTCGCACCTTTTTACACAGTGGCGGAGGAGTCACTTGGTCAATGTTAGAAGGAACTCATTATACCTTTAAAGGTGAAGGTGAGTGGCGTATTACCATTGATGTGTTTAGAGATATGGGGATCGCATTTGCATTTGCATTGGTGGCGATATTTATCATCCTGCGGATACAAACGGCATCTAGTAGCTTATCACTTATCATTATGTCGGCAATTCCCCTCACCATGATAGGGATTATGCCGGGCTTTTGGTTACTCAATCAATTTGGTGAGCGTGTGGTTGCAGGTGCGCCAGAGCCTGTGTTATTTACAGCGACCGCGATGATAGGGATGATAGCGCTGGCCGGAATCGTGGTGAGAAATTCCCTGATTTTGGTGGAGTTTATTAATCAGTCTCGCGCGGCTGGTATGGCACTTATCGACGCATTGATTGCGGCGGGAAGTGTAAGAATGCGACCGGTATTACTTACTGCAGGCACGACGTTATTAGGCAACTTGGTGATTATCTTAGATCCTGTTTTTAGTGGCCTCGCCCTTGCTATTATCTTCGGGATCATTGCTTCAACGTTATTTTCATTGTTGGTCGTGCCTATCGTTTACTACTTAGTATTCAAATCATCATCGACACCTAATCAATCTCTTAATGCCTTATCAGTTCAGGAGTCTTCTCATGTCTCGTAATAAAATCGCTATTCCTGTTCTTGCTATTTTTTGCCTATTATTGATGGTCGTATGGCTTGCTGGTGGATTCCAAAATAAGCTAGCTCCGGGCAATAAGTCCGAACTTCCCGCCTATCAAGGAGCACGTTATACCGTGCAAAAGTCGTTGATTGCGATGATTGAACAAGTGCCTGCGAGTGTGGTCGCAAAAGAAAATACGTTAGTGTCCAGTCGATTATTGGCGGAGCTTAAAACGCTTAACGTCAGAGCCGGTGATAAAGTCACTGCGGGACAGCTGATAGCAACACTCGATGATGCCGAGCTTAAAGCAGAGCTGCAAAGAGTGGCGGCGCAGCAAGCGGCGAATTCAGCCAAACTAGAGCAAGCGACTAAGCAATTAGTACGCAATAAATCTCTTAATGAAAAAGGGCTTATCGCGATTAACCAAGTGGATGAGTGGCAAGCCACAGTGAACGAGTTACAAGCGCAAGATAAGGCATTACAAGAAGCGTATCGTAGCGCTGAAGTCGCGCTGGGTTACACGCAAATCACAGCCCCTATTTCGGGTAAAGTGGTAGCGCGCTTACAAGAGCCGGGCAGTATGGTTAGCCCCGGTGGTGCCATTATTTCGCTATTCAATCCGTTACAATTGCAGATTGAAGCGCCAATTCGCGAGAGCCAAGTTAAGCATATTCAGTTAGGAAGCGAGATTAAGGTGCGCATACCTGCGCTAGACATAAGCCAAACCGCGCGTGTGTCGGAAATGGTGCCAATTGCCGACAGCCAAGCGCGCAGCTTTATTATTAAATTGGATATGCCTTTGCTGCAAAATGTGGTGCCTGGCATGTACGCGCTGGTTGAGCTTGTGCTTGGCGAGCAGGCGATTATCCAAATTCCAACGAATATGATCAGCAAGTATGGTCAATTGGCGATGGTTGAAGTAATAGAAAGTGGCCAGCTTCACAAACGCTACCTCAGGTTGGGCGAAGAGACTGGTAATAAAACGATTGTTATCAGTGGCCTAAACGAAGGCGATCAGCTAGCTGTACAGCAATAGTTAGCTGATCCGAACTTTTAAATAAACGAAGCGATTTCGGCGAGTGACTTTTTCACTGTTGCGTGCTCTGGAATACTTGCATCATCACTTGGATAACCCGCAATCAGTAACATATAAGGGCGTTCGTTATCTTTATCTCTACCGCACAACTCGGTTAAAAAGCTCATAGGTTTAGGTGTATGGGTCAGTGTGGCAAGTCCTGCATTATGCAGAGCTTGGATAAGAAACCCTGTAGCTATCCCAACCGATTCATGGACATAGTAGTTGGTATTCTTGTCTTCTGCGTGGATCCCCCCTTTTTTCTGACTAAAAATAGCGATAAGCCAAGGTGCATGTTCTAAGTAGGGTTTTTGTGCATCTGTGCCCAAAGGTTTTAACGCGTCCAACCACTCATCTCCCGCACGGCCTTGGTAAAACGAGCGCTCGAGGTCTTCGGCTGCAGCTCGGATCTGTTTTTTCTTTTCTGCGCTGCCAATCGCCACGAAATGCCATGGCTGATGGTTCGCACCACTAGGGGCAGTGCCTGCTGCTTTGATACAAGTTTCGATGATTTTTTGCGGCACTGGGCGGTCGCTAAAAGCACGAATGCTATGGCGTCTCTTACTGTTTTCCAAGAATGCTTCCGCACGACTTAGCATTTCTTCATGAGGATATTCAATGAAATCCGTCAGTGGGTGGTTGGCGTGATCTTGCATGTTAGAATTCCTTACCTGTTGTTCATTATCGTTGTAATAGTTAGTCTTTCAGTGTTTAGTTTTATTTGCAATTGACAATATCATGTTACCGCTGCAGCTATGGGTAATTTTCTTTACAGCTGATATTATAAGTTGTTCAGATTATGGAGTTTCAGAGGAAATAATGTATATGCATCAGTGGCAAAGCGAGCAATGTATCGATCTACCAATGGGAAAAGTGGTTTGTATTGGTAGGAACTATGTAGAACACGCCAAAGAATTAGATAATCCCATTCCGAGTAGCCCGCTGTTGTTTATCAAACCTGCGACTAGCTTGGTACCATTTGGCAACGAAGTGACATTAAATGCTGCGCTTGGTGAGCATCATTATGAGGCCGAACTTGCGCTATTGATCGGCACGAAAATTGATGCAGATACCTCAGAACCATTAATGCATATTGCAGGTGTTGGATTGGCACTCGACCTTACGCTACGAGATTTACAAAGTGAGCTAAAAGCCCAAGGACACCCTTGGGAGCGGGCCAAAGCCTATGATAATAGCTGCCCAATAACGCCTTTTGTTCCATGCGATGAAAACACTTTTGCTAAGAGTATTGAATATCGTTTTTGGCAAAATGGTGAGCTGAAACAGCATGGCGATTCTAGCCTAATGATTTTTCCAATAACTGAGCTGCTAAAAGAAGTTTCTCGTTACTTTACGCTTCAGCCCGGAGATATTGTGCTGACAGGCACACCTAAAGGAGTTGGCAGTCTGGCTCAAGGTGATAAATTGAAATTACAATTGGATCAGCATCCTGCTTGGTATAGTGAGGTTATCTTAAAATAAGTAGCTGCAGGCACTGGTTTGTTGATAGAGCTGAGTGGTAAAAGCTTGTAAAGGGATTTGGGCTTTTAGTTGAATTGCCGTCTTCTCAGCTTTTGCATATGACAAAAAGTCGCTACCATGGGGCATCAAACCAACCAAGGAATCATCATGAAAATCAAACCTCTGGGCACGCCGTTTTCGGCCACTGCTTGCAAAGTATTACTCTGCGGTGGTGGCGAGTTAGGGAAGGAAGTCGTTATCGAATTTAAGCGCTTAGGTGCTGAAGTAATTGTCTTAGATCGCTACGACAATGCGCCAGCGATGCAAGTGGCAGATCGCAGCTATACCTTGTCTATGTTGGATGGTGAAAAACTCAAAGCGATTATTGAACAAGAACAACCTGATTATATCGTGCCGGAAATCGAAGCCATTGCGACGGATAAGCTGGTGGAATTAGAGGCTGAAGGTTACACAGTGGTGCCAACCGCCAAAGCGACTCAACTGACTATGAACCGTGAAGGGATCCGCCGTCTTGCCGCTGAAACGCTAGGGCTTGCCACTTCACCCTATCAATTCGTTGACACCTTGGCAGACTTTAATGCTGCTGTTGCGCGTATCGGCATGCCGTGTGTGGTTAAGCCTATTATGAGCTCGTCAGGTAAAGGGCAAAGTTTGATTAAAAGTGCCGCGGATATCGAAGCGGCTTGGCACTATGCTCAAGAAGGTGGGCGTGCAGGTCAGGGCAGAGTGATTGTGGAAGGTTTTGTTGATTTTGACTACGAAATTACGCTGCTAACCGTACGCCATATCGATGGCACGAGTTTTTGTGAGCCAATTGGACATGTGCAACAAGACGGTGATTACCAGCAAAGTTGGCAGCCGCAGCAGATGTCTGAGTTGGCACTAGAGCGCAGTAAAGCCATGGCTGAAAAAGTCACGGAAGCACTTGGTGGTCGGGGTCTGTTTGGCGTTGAACTTTTTATTAAGGGTGATGAAGTGTACTTCAGCGAAGTGTCACCAAGGCCGCATGATACCGGCATGGTTACGCTTATCTCGCAAGACTTAAGTGAGTTTGCACTGCATGCACGCGCGATTTTAGGCTTGCCTATCCCCACCATTCACTTCTATGGACCATCGGCATCTAGCGTGATCCTTGTCGAAGGTCAGTCAACACAATTACAGTTCAACAATCTTGCACAAGCGCTTGCAGAGCCACTAACGGATATTCGTTTGTTTGGTAAACCAGAGGTGAGTGGCAAGCGCAGAATGGGTGTGGCGTTAGCACGCTCAGACTCGGCTGAAAGTGCTGTCGAGAAAGCCATGCAAGTGGTTGCAAAAGTAGGAAGTACGTTATGAACTCAAACACCCGCGTGCTTGACCCATTAGTATTGGGGTTTTGGCGGCTTTTAGACTGGCAAATTACGCCGCAAGAAAATTTACGCTTTTTAAAGCAAGCGATTGAGCTTGGAATACGCGATACTGATCATGCTGATATTTACGGTGAGTATCAGTGTGAGGCGGAGTTTGGTAAAGCCTTAGCGCTTGAGCCTAGTATTCGAGAGCACATTCGGATCATCACTAAATGTGGCATTAAGCCTGCATTTCCGAGCTTGGGATTAGCGGGAAAGGCGAACCACTATGATTCGAGTAAGACGCATATCATTGCCCAAGCGCAGCAGTCACTAAAGCATTTCGGCACAGATAGGCTAGATGTGCTGTTGATCCATCGCCCAGATTATCTGATGGATGCTGATGAAGTTGCCGATGCGTTTAATACCCTTAAACAAAACGGTGATGTGCTGCATTTTGGGGTCTCGAACTTTACACCCAGCCAGCTTGCCTTATTGCAATCGAGGCTCGATTTCGCTTTAGTGACCAACCAAATTGAGTTTTCACCTTATGAGATGAAAGCGCTTGACGATGGCACGCTTGATCAGTGCCAACAACTAGGCATGAACCCTATGCTATGGTCGCCGCTGGCGGGTGGCAGAATATTCTCTAGCGAAGACGAAAAAGCCAAACGCCTGCGAGCGGTGCTACAGCAAGTGGGTGAAGAGATTGGTAGCACTGAAATTGATCAAGTGGTATACGCATGGCTTGCCATGCATCCATCAAAACCCGCCACTGTGCTTGGAACGGGAAATATCACCCGAGTTGCCAGCGCGTTTACTTCACAGTCACTTAGCATGAGTCGCGAGCAGTGGTATCGCATTTGGACGGCGTCTACTGGGCATAGCGTACCATAAAGCAGTATGTGTTTGGATTGGAGCCAATTTACGCACAGTCTTACAGATTTAGCCACAAAAAAGGGCCTTTCGGCCCTACGTGTTGCAGCAAGTAAAAAATAAGGTGATGCGGCTGTCACAGGACCGCTCACCTTTGGTCATCACAGATTAAAATCTAATCCATAACTTACGTATGCTTTTATATCGTCGCTACTGTCTAGGTCGGTTTTTACTAATCCAAAGGTAAAGCCTTGCGTAGATAAGCTCATGCCGTAATCCATATAAGCGTCGTCTTCTCCTGTCCACTCAAGCACTGTGTCTCCGCTGGAGCGACCAATATGTAGAGTTAATTCACTGTCTTTAAAAATGGGGAAGCTGGCCGACACTTCGGCATATAGCATGTCTTCTTCTGTGCTTGAGTCGCTTTGTGCTGTGGCTAGGTGGCTGAGTTTAAAAGTAAAGTATTGCCAGCCAAGCGCGGCGTAAATCTCGCCAAAATCAATATCTCCACTGGCATCGGGATAGGCGTAGTGGATATAACCGAAATCAAAACTCATGCCCTTGATTTCGCCAGCGTAACCCGCATACAGATCCATTTCGTAACTGGCTGAGTCGCCAAAGTCGATGTTAGAGACCCAAGTGCCCGCATAAAACCCCGACTCATTGCTATAATCCAAGCCGCCAGACACTGCTGCGCCATCATCAGTCTGGGTGATACCACGCCAGTAATAATTTGAGCTTGCCGCAATATTCGCTGTCACTTCCGCCTGAACAGAGACACAAAAGCACGCAGTCAGGCCGCTGAGCAGCATAAGTAAAGGTTTGTTTTTCATTCTGTTTTCCCCATTGAACGCAGAGTTATTATTCAGTTGTTGTCATTGCATTTTTTGCAAAGAGTAAGTGCAAGGGGGAGGCCAATGTCAGGAAATGGCGGAGAATTTATTTTATGTTATTAAAAATATTGGAATTTAATTTCTGTGTTTCGAAAGTAGGGCAGAGTGATTTGCATAAATGTTGCACATGGCTGGTGCAAAGTACCATAGCTTGCACAGTATTAATGCAAGCTATGGATTGCGCTAGCCGTTATTGAAGTTTAGGTTAGTTATCCAAAGATGGTGCGCATTAGGCTGATGGTTTCATCAACACTGCGGCCTTTTTCTACTTCAGCGACTATAGAGTCACGTTTGGCGCGAATATGCTCTGGAATAGACTCATCCGCAAGGGCTCGGTCGACTAACACTTCTGCAGATTCTTTACCGCGGCGTACGGTCTTTTTGCCACCACTGGTGCCGGTGCGCTTAGGCTTATGCAGTAGCTTAAAGTAATTGGAGTTAGTGGCGGTGTCTTTATCCGCGTAATAAAAAAGGCATGGTAGCAGCGCTTTAATTTCAGCAAGTTGTGTTTCAAATTCATCAACAGGTGCAGCCATCGTATACCATGGCATTGCTTTAATGGTGCTGACGACATCGGTCCAGTAACGCTCAAAATCGCGATTGTTTAGCTTAGCAACACCAAGCGCTTGGCATAAAGCGTCAAGCTTGCTCGAGGTTATTGGTGTGAACACATCTGGGCGACGCATTGCTAATAGGCGAGTGGCTGGTGCAAGCGTTGGCTTTTCCTCGCTGCCAGAAAAGGCACTTAAATACCCCACCATAAATGACTGGTAATGTTCGAGCGTTACGTCACCTTCTGCCGGGATTGCGGCTAGCGCTTCATCAAAAGCACCCGGAAGGTCGTCTAATAACTGGTGAAAGCCTTTTGCACTTTTGGTGGAGGCAAACCACTCCACGTCAAACTGATACACGCTGGTATCTAAATTTGCAGCATGCTTACCGCTAAAGGCGAGACGATCTTCTTTGATCATGTCTTTAAGTGGAGTGCTGCGCATTGGTTTAAGGTATTCAATCAGTTTTAATTGCTCATCTAGTGCAATCACTTCTTTGTGACTGGTAATAAATGCAGTCACCATAGGCCAAGGCGCAATGCGCAACGTCTTGAGTTGTAAATAGCTAATCGCTGCGATGAGCAGATCTTGTAGCTTTTTCACTGTGGGTAATTGATGGTCATCCAGTAAATCAAAATTGATACGATTTTTCGCCACATCAAGCAGTTCATAACACCAACCAAGAAAATCTTCAGGGTGATTTTCCACCTTAACCGCCATCAGATTAAGGCTGATCTCCGTGGCCTGTTTGAGGATATTTTGATAAATCTGACTTTCTTGTTCGCCCAAGGCCATGTTTGACGGTGATATGAGCAGTTTCTTCATGCGGGTTAGATACTCCAAGTTTGATTAATAAACCAACCAGTAAAATATAGCTAATGACGCTAAAAACTGGCAAGGGCGAGGATCATACCGATTAGTCAAAAGGTTGCAATCGCTCGGTACAAATTATTTGCCTTTATTCATGGTATATTCGATTACAGCCGTTATCATAAAGAGAACCAAGCCTTACGAAGGAAAAGCAATGAACCGGCTAGTTAAAATCGTAGGCGCCATTGTCGCGCTTATTATTATTCTTGTTATCGCAGCCCCTTTTTTAATCCCTAAGCAGGCAATTATTGACCAAGTCACGTCACAGGTTGAGTCAGTGACAGGTAGAAAACTGTCGATTGATGGCGACTCTGACATCGGTATTTTCCCAACGCTGCACATTGAGCTAAACCAAGTGCGATTTGCCAACATGGCAACGGGCAGTCGCCCAGATATGTTCGCCATGGAGCAACTTGCTGTGCATATTCCGTGGTTAAGTGCGTTGTCTGGTGAAGCTAAGCTTGAGCGCTTTGTGATCAATAATCCTAAAATTATCCTAGAAACTGACAAACAAGGTAATGCTAATTGGCAGTTGCTACCCACCAGTGCAGAAAACACGCCAACGGCGCAAACCAGCTCAAAAGGTAATATGCAGTTACCGGAGGGCTTAGATGTTAGCCTTGGCGAAGTGGCGATTTATGGTGGCTCGGTGACTTATCTTGATGGTGTGACAGGCGCTGAATATCAGGTAACTGATTTAGACATTAGCGTGATGCTATCGTCACTGTACCAACCATTAGAAGTCGACGGTAAGCTGACTTTTCAAGGTCAAACTTTTAACCTAGTTACTACACTCGATAACCCCGCAAAGGCGATCGAAGGTGAAACCTTTAATGTTGAACAACAAGTAAAATCAGCGCTGTTCAACCTTGACTATAAAGGTGAAATTGCAGAGCAAGGTAAAACCATTCGCGGTCAATTAGCCTTGACTGGCGACTCGGTAAAAGCGCTAGCTAAGTGGCAGGGTGTTGACCTAAAAGCCAAAGAAAATGCGTTCAACGACTTTGGCCTAAACGCTAAAATGACGATGCAAGGGCAAGTCTTTACTCTCAATGCCTTAGAGGCAACCTTGGACGAATTGGTAATAAAAGGTCAAAGTAAAGTCACCCTCTCAGGTAAGCCTGATATTACCGCGAGCGTTGACCTTGGCATGTTAGATCTTAACCCTTATTTGCCAGAGCCTGTGGAAAAGCCACAAACGCAACCTGAGCCAGAAGACGCACCAGCACAGCCTATCGTGTGGGATGACACTGCAATTGATTTGTCAGCACTTAATAGCCTCAATGCGAATGTGAAGATCACCTCAACAGGGCTACGTGCGAGAGAAATTAAGCTTGGCGAAAACCAAATCAGCTTAGTACTTAACTCAGGTAAGGCGACACTGAGCCTAGATAAGTTCCAAGCCTATGAAGGCCAGGGTAAAGGTAAGGTCGTTGTAAATGCAGCAGCAAAACCTTATGCCATCAGTACTGACTTTGCATTAACGGCAATTAACGCTGAGCCACTACTGACCGATGCCATTGGTTTTGACAAAGTATTGGGTAAAGGTAGTCTTAATTGGGCGTTAAACACACAAGGTGTCAGTCAAAAGCAATTTGTGAATGCTCTTGATGGTAAATTAGGTTTTGAGTTCAAAGATGGTGGCGTAAAAGGCGCAAACCTTGCTGAGATGATCCGTAAGGGCAAAGAGATGCTCAAAGGCGATTTCTCTTCGGTATCGCAAGGACTCAATGCTAATTTCGACCCGGATCAAAAAACCGACTTCTCAGCCATGACTGGCACCTTTGTCTTTACCAAAGGCGTAGGTCAAAACGATGACTTCTCGTTGGCAAGCCCGTTACTACGAGTGACAGGCAAGGGCACCGTTAATTTACCACAAACTTTAGTTGATTACCGTGTGGTGACTGGAATTGTTGATACCATTGAAGGGCAAGCCAGTAGCGATGACAGTACCGGTTTTAAAATTCCGGTGCGTATCAAAGGCCCATTCCACAAAGTTGAAACTAGCCTAGACCTAAAAGAAGCGGCAAAAGACAAAGCCAAAGACAAGGTTAAGGATAAGGTAAAAGACAAACTTAAAGGTTTGTTTGGTGGATAGATCTTTATGACGCTTCAATAAACAGCTCATCTGCTTGTTTTAAATCAATTTCAGCTTAACAAGGGCTTGCCGATGGTAGCCCTTGTTCTATATTCATCGCGAGTTAATTATCTATATGCAGTTATAGTGAGCTTATGCCTATAAGCTGTAATCTACAGCAATAGTATTACTGCTATTCATGTGCTTAAATGGATGCGGATAGCTCTACAAACAAAGGAAGGATAAAATAATGAGTACACCTACTTATTTGCTCGAATACACGGTGACCCCAAAAGCTGAGGGCAACTGGATATATGATGATAAGCCAGTTAAACTTAAATTAGCTCAGGGTGAAAGCGCTGTTCTAACCTATAAGCTCGTTACCGATGAAGCTGGCTGGAGCTTTGCTGAAAACGGTACTTACTTTATCGAGGCGCAAGATAACTTCAATTATAACCTTACAAGCACATTAAAAGATGAGTTAACAGTTGAGGTGAAGATTGAGGCATTGAATGTTGCGAATACGCTAAGTGAAAATGATCTCAAAGGGCTTTCAGCTAACCCCGGCGCGAGGGTTGTTACACTAGTGAGGAATAACAGCTCAAATATTGAGTTCAGACTTGTTGCTCAAAATAATTCTGCAAATGGTGCCGTGCGCTATTTTTCTCAAGATCCAAGGGTGATAATTGACAACCCAGATATTCCAGCCTAATTCGTAATTTGCACTTGGCACAGATAGGTAAAATGTTCTATGCCAATTCTTAATTCAAGTGATGGCGAGTGGCATAATGTCCTGAACCATGACAGGCGATAAAAAGTCGGGCTCCAGCCTAAATCAATGCTTTTTTTCAGTGAAGCCATCGCGGAATACTTTTCTTCTATCAGTGTTTGAATTAACGATTTTACGTAAAAAGCTTCAGCTTAATCGAGATACTCAGCCAAATATTCATCAATTGCTATTAATGCCTCTTGGTTCCGACCTAGGTGTGCCAAAGTTTGAATGCGTACGACTTCAACTTGGCTTGCTGGAGCACTGGCTAAAATTTGCTGATACACTTCACTGGCTTTCACCTTCTCACCCATTTGTGAGTAAATGTCTGCGTAGTTAAGTAAGATTTCTACATTGCTGGGCGCCAACTGAGAGGCTCGTTCAGCAAACTCTAGTGCCCGTTCTAAATCACCTAAGAGCATCAATACAATGGCATAATTATTAGAGTTAGCCGTACTTGTATATGAGCGCTTAACTAGAGCTTAGTAGAGTTTGTTTGCTTCATATTGAGCGAGGCTGCATTGCGGATGACTTTATAGTACTTCTCATCGAGTTGAGCCTGCTGATTATGGTTTCGGTTTTGGTGAATCACTGTAGTCGCTTCGCTTGCTGTAACCTATTGTAATGGTATTGGTGCAGCTGATGTGCTTATATTAAGTGCGAATAGCTCTGCAAACAAACGAAGGATATTAAAGATGACACAACAGTCGCTCAGTTATATAGTTACTCCTGGTTTTTTACCACCTGTAGAACACTCTGAAGAGGCGGCGAAAACTGCCCCTTGGAAAATCACTAACCTTCAACACGAGGATGTAGAAGAAGTTGTTATAGACATTTCTGAGTTATCAGGAAAGTCGGTTAACTTATATTATGAACTTGACTCTGGAAGCTTTGATAGCGGTTGGCAATTCGGTGATAACGGTACGCTATTTGTTAATGCACAAGACAACTTTAACTATCAAGTGAGCAGCATTGTTGCTAACGATGGTCGTAGTATGATTGTAAGTATCAGTAGCATTGAATCGTCTAAAACGATTCTAGAGGGTGCTGCTCAGGAAATGGCGGGTCACCTAGACTCTGGGTTTGCAATCCCTTTGCAGTCTAACAATAACTTTAAGGTTGCTTATCGACTCATAGCAAAGCATAAGAATGATTCACAAATGCGCTATTTCTCTCAAGATCCAACGATTGTTATCGAAGATACAGAGCCAAACTAAAGCTCTAATTCAGAGCGCGACAGCGCTCTGAATAGTTGTGCTTCTCCAGCAGATTCTGAAACTCAACTATTCCGCACAACGGATCAAACCACTTCAAATTAAAAAACTGTACTGCCCAGCCTGAATCCAAGCTAGCTTCTATTTGTATAATTGCTGAACTCTCATCCCCTATTAAGGTCATGATAAGGGCGCTTACAAAAGGCAGCTCATATAACTCTGGAGCTTCTGATTTTACGAGTTGAATCAATTTTAGCGCCTCAATATTATAACCGAGATGCGCTAGAGCCTGGGCTTTTATTAACTTATCAATTGGTTTATTTGGGGTGTCTAAAAGTTCTATCACCTTCATGTAGGTGAGATCTGCATTTTTGTTAGCTAGAGCTAAGGCATCAGCATAGTTGAGTACAATATCAGCTCTTTGCTCATTTATCTTATATGCCTTAGTTGCGTAATCTAGGGATAAGTCTTGTTCCTTTATTAAACTCAAGGCCGTGCTTAAGTTTGTTAAATAGTTTGCGTTATTACTATCAGATTTTACTAGCGTCTCGTAGAGTTTAATTGACCTATTAAGATTACCTGTGATTAGTGAAATATCCGCGGTAATTTTGATGAGCTGATGATCTTTTTGAGTTATTGATAATGCTTTATCTGCGAAATGAAGCGCTTCAGAGAAGCTCCCAGATATTGCATGTATTTTCACTAGATTCCTTAGCACAACCAAGGTAGGTTTGAGCTGATATGCTTTATTAAATGCTGCTTTCGCTTGGTCATAGCGGCCTAATTTTTGATATATGCTACCTTTTAGGTTTAGCAATTCGTATGAGTTACTGTTGTCACCTTTGTAACCGCTCAGCAGTTTCTCAATATCGTCTTTCTTGTTTAGCAACAGAAGTAGCGAGGTCCTATTTGCTAGGTAGTCCAAAGTCTCTTTATATTCTCGAGGGCTTGAATCCAATACTTCTTGTAAATCGTTTATGATCTTCATCTCTAAAGTTCGATTATATAGCCTGAGGCTACCTTTGGTATAAGTCGTGTAGAGGGAAAAGTGCTTAGGGTATGTCCTAATGAATTCCCTAAGTTGATTAATTAAATTGATATTGACAGTGTTTTCTTGGTGTAATTGTTCTATCAGGGTTGAATATGCATTATTAAAATTGTCGTCCATCAATTGCTCTGAAGTATCAGTGATATCCAGTGCTTTGGATAATGCTTGAGAGATGGAAATAAAAGTTGCAGAAATTTGCGTATTTATCACAGTGATCCGCTCTGAAAACTCAACTACTTTCCCTGATTTACCTATCAATTCTAGCTGGATGGTACAGCTGTAGTTATTACATTCACCTGTCGGAATGAATAACTTATCTATTTGTAAAGAATGAGAAATATCTGAAGGCTTCGCGGTTGGACCTAAAGATGCAAGCGTTTGTTCTACTTCTTTCTTTGAAACTGGCTCATAGTCTTTACTTGTAATGAGAAACTGATAGATGGCGTCTTCAACTGTTTGCTTTACTATCTGCTTGTGTGAATTTGGTATATCACCTTGTCCAATAAATTCTATCGGTAGCGCTGCAATATAGATCTTTGGCTTGGTTTCCTGCCAGTACCAGTATCCACCAACGGCTAAGCAAACTAAAAAGGTGAAAAGTGCTGTAATACCTAGTTGCTTTTTACGTGATTTGGCTTTCTCTTTGGCTCGATCTCGTAGCTCTATTTGTTCAAGTGACAGTGTCGCTTCGCTGTTATCGTAGCTAAAGGTTTGTAAAATTTGCTTTAGCTGCTGACTGACTTCATTCGCGCTGCTTGGACGAGCGCTTTTGTCATATTGCAATAGGCGATCAATGAGCTGTGCCAGTGCAGGGGGAATATCTAAAATACGTTTAGCACTGGCTTTTAACGGCTGGAACTTGATCTGTTCAGCAATAGATTTGTCACTGCCATCGTCAGCTTGTTCGAAATAAGGATGATGTCCAGCTAACAGTTGATAGGCTATTAGTCCAAATGAGAATAAGTCACTGCGACTGTCTAGCGTTTCATCACGAAGCTGCTCTGGTGACATTGCTGTGAGACTACCGTAACTGGTATGTGGACGAGAGGCTTGGTTGTCTTCTAATTGTGAAATACCAAAGTCGGCAATTTTGGCTACGCTCTGTTCATTAACCAGTATATTGCCAGGTTTTAAGTCTAAATGAAGAATGTTCTGGCCATGAGCTGAGGCCAGCCCATCGGCTATATGACTTAGCAGCTCGACTTTTTGCTCGGTAGTTAATACGTGTGTTTTTGTGTAGTGCTGTAAAGTTGCACCTTGCACATATTCCATTTCCAAAGCCATTTGGCCAGCGCTTTCAAATACATCATAAATTTGTACTATGTTTGGATGGTTAAAACGCGCTAACAGGCGGGCTTCGTTGAGTGCATCTGATTGCGTGTGCTGAGTTAGTGATATCACCTTTACCGCTACTCGGCGGCCTAATTTTTTGTCGGTAGCAAGGTACACTTTGCTCATTCCGCCTTCGGCGAGCAAGATCACGTCCTGATAGTATTCTTCTAACTTCAACACAGCGCTGTCTTTCTCTTTTATTATTGGGATTAGTGTATCGCTAAAAATACTAAATTAGTACCATTTGCGTTGGCCTTAGTCGCAAATAACAAGTTGAAAATTTAACACTTTGTCATACTCACAGCCTCATATAGGTTATAAGGATAAATAACAATAAGGACAAACAAATGGCAAAGTTATCTTCTAACTTAGTTTCTCACTTCAGTTTGGCTGCCATGATGGCAAGCGCTCTGCTCGTAAATACTTCTAGTATAGCGGCTGATAGCAACCAAACCTTTAATTATCCTAATAATGCTCGTAACGCAATAAGCCTTACGTTTGATGATGCAAGGCCAAGTCAAGTTGAGGTGGGAGTGCCGTTACTTAATCGCCATAAGGTGAAAGGCACATTTTATGTTATGCCATCACAGGTGGAGGAAAAGCTCGGATTGTGGCAAGCCGCGGTGAAGCAGGGGCATGAAATAGGTAATCACACCAGTGAACACTTATGTACGGGTAACTTTGCCTGGCTAAGGGAAAAGGACAAAGGGCTGGAACAAGTTGATTTGGCCTACATGGAACGCGATGTAGTAAGCACCACAAAATATATTGAAAAGCATTTGGGCGTAACCCCCAGAAGCTTTGCATACCCTTGTGGTAATACCTTTGTTGGTCGCGGCGCTGAAGTAAAAAGTTATGTACCGGTGATTGCGAAGCACTTTGACAGTGGCCGTACGTGGTTAGATGAAACCGCTAACCACCCAACTTATACTGACTTTGCGCAACTCACCGGAATCAGGATGGACGGCGTTAGCTTTGAAGAACTAAAAGGGCTGCTGGAGCATCTTAGGGCAAATAACAGTTGGATCATCCTTGCTGGACATGAAGTGGGTGAAAAAGGCATGTACACCGTCGATACCAAAATGTTAGACCAGCTTATTCCTTATTTACAGGACCCTAAAAATGGTTATTGGCTAGACACCGTAAGCAATGTGGGTGATTACATCAAAAGCAAAAGAGAGCCGTAGGTCGAGATTTATCTCGACTATTTTCTTTAAATATCGTTTTTGATTAAATTTTGAGTTTCTCAGATATAAAATTCGAGATGTTTTTACTCAAAGCATCTGAGTAAATAATAATCGAAACAAAATTTCCGCTGTTAAATTTGTTCAATATATGCGCAAGTGGTTGAATTGTCGATTACTTGCCGCCATATCCCCAAACTGTAATTGGTACGTCATGTTAACGCGTTAAATTAATTAAAAATTGAACTATCTTTGATGCGACATTGCTGGTACAATTGCCCGCCCTTGAAAGACATAATCACAGTTTTTTGAGTGGAATTTAACCTAAATGCCTTGATTTTGAACGAAATCTAGGCGAGTTGTAACTACACCGGAGGTCATTAAGATGATCCAAATGCAAACTCAGCTGGACGTTGCTGATAACAGCGGCGCTCGCAAAGTGCAGTGTATAAAAGTCCTTGGTGGTTCGCACCGTCGCTACGCAGCGGTTGGCGACATCATTAAAGTTTCTGTTAAAGAAGCGATTCCTCGCGGCAAAGTGAAGAAAGGTGATGTTAAAAACGCAGTAGTAGTGCGTACTAAAAAAGGCGTACGTCGTCCAGACGGCTCTTTAATCCGTTTCGATAGCAATGCGGCTGTTATCTTAAATGATAACTTACAGCCTATTGGTACTCGTATCTTCGGCCCTGTGACTCGTGAACTTCGTACTGAAAAGTTCATGAAGATCGTTTCACTAGCACCAGAAGTACTATAAGGAGTCGATCATGGCAGCAAAAATCCGTCGTGATGACGAAGTAATCGTACTAGCCGGTAAAGACAAAGGTAAGCGCGGTAAAGTGCTTTCAGTTGTTACTGAAACTGGCCGAGTATTTGTTGAAGGCGTTAACATCATCAAGAAACACCAGAAGCCTGTACCACAACTACAGCAAGCTGGCGGTGTTGTTGAGAAAGAAGCGTCAGTCGACGTATCAAACGTAGCGATTTTCAATGCCGAAACTGGCAAAGCGGATCGTGTAGGTTTTAGATTTGAAGACGGTAAAAAAGTCCGTTTCTTCAAGTCTACCGGTAAAACTATTTAATAGTTGGAGTAGACGATGGCGAAACTGCATGAAGTGTACAAAGACAAAGTGGTAAAAGAGCTTCAAGAGAAGTTCGGTTACAGCTCTGTCATGCAAGTCCCTCAGATCGAAAAGATCACACTTAACATGGGTGTGGGCGAAGCCCTAGCTGACAAGAAAATTCTAGAAAACGCAGTAGCAGACCTAGAATCAATCTCTGGTCAGAAGCCTCTAGTGACTAAAGCACGCAAATCAGTTGCTGGCTTTAAGATCCGTGAAGGTTACCCAATTGGCTGTAAAGTAACCCTACGCGGCGAGCGTATGTGGGATTTCCTAGAGCGTTTAGTCTCTATCGCGATGCCACGTATTCGTGACTTCCGCGGTGTTAGCGCAAAGTCTTTTGACGGTCGCGGTAACTACTCTATGGGCGTACGTGAACAAATCATCTTCCCAGAAATTGATTATGATAAAGTAGACCGCGTTCGCGGTATGGATATCACAATCACTACTTCTGCGAAAACAGATGACGAAGGCCGTGCGTTGTTAGAAGCGTTCAACTTCCCATTCAAAAAGTAAGGGTAGGGTTATGGCAAAGAATTCAATGAAAGCACGTGACGTAAAACGTGCTAAATTAGTTGCTCAGTATGCTGAAAAGCGTGCTGCGTTAAAAGCTATCATCAGCGATGTTAATGCATCTGATGATGAGCGTTGGGATGCAGTGTTAAAGCTACAGTCTTTACCACGCGATTCTAGCCCTTCACGTCAACGTAATCGTTGTAACATCACGGGCCGCCCTCATGGTTATCTTCGCAAGTTCGGCTTAAGCCGTATCAAAGTTCGCGAAGCAGCGATGCGCGGTGAAATTCCTGGCCTTAAAAAGGCTAGCTGGTAATAGAATCACGGGAGTAAGACATGAGCTTGCAAGATCCAATTGCGGATTTGTTCACACGTATCCGTAACGGTCAGTCTGCGAAGAAGGTATCTGTTTCAATGCCAACTTCAAAGCTGAAAGTAGCTGTAGCTAAGGTACTTAAAGACGAAGGTTATATCACTGACTTCGCAGTATCTGGTGACGTAAAAGCAGAATTGACTATCGAACTTAAGTACTTCGAAGGCAAAGCTGTAATCGAAAACATCCAGCGTGTTAGCCGCCCTGGTCTACGTATCTATAAGAGACGTGACGAATTACCTAAGGTAATGGGTGGTCTAGGTATCGCTATCGTATCAACTTCTAAAGGCCTGATGACAGACCGCGCTGCGCGTACCGCTGGCGTTGGTGGTGAAATCATTGGCTTTGTAGCTTAATCGGAGGGGAACTATGTCTCGTATAGCGAAGGCTCCAATCAATGTTCCTGCCGGTGTTGAAGTTACAATTAACGGCCAGGACATCAAAGTTAAAGGCAAGAACGGTGAATTAACTCGCACAATCAACGATGCGGTTGAAGTTTCACTAAACGACAACGTTATCACTACAGCTCCTCGTGAAGTTGCTAATGCTTGGGCTCAAGCTGGTACTGCACGCGCGCTAATCAACAACATGATTGTTGGTGTTAACGATGGTTATGAGAAGAAACTACAGCTAGTAGGTGTTGGTTACCGTGCGGCAGTTAAGGGTAATACATTAGATTTAACCCTTGGCTTTTCTCACCCAGTGAACTTCGAGATCCCAACAGGTATCACTATCGAAGCTCCAAGCCAGACTGAAATTGTTGTTAAAGGCGCAGACAAGCAGTTAGTTGGTCAAACAGCTGCTAACATCCGCTCATACCGTGAACCAGAGCCTTATAAAGGTAAAGGTGTACGTTATGCTGATGAGCACGTGCGTCGTAAAGAGGCTAAGAAGAAGTAAGGTAAGACGATGGATAAGAAAACAGCTCGTCTACGTCGTGCTAAGCGCACTCGTAGAAATATTATCGAACAAGGCACAACACGTCTTGTTATCCACCGCACGCCACGTCACATTTACGCTCAAGTAATCAATGCTGAGGGTAATGTACTGGCTGCTGCTTCTACTGTTGAAAAAGCAATTGTTGAAACAGTTAAAGGCACAGGCAACATCGAAGCGGCTCAAGCAGTTGGTAAAGCAATCGCTGAGCGCGTAGCTGACAAAGGCGTTGAAAAAATCGCTTTTGATCGCAGTGGCTTTAAATATCACGGCCGTGTGAAGGCGCTAGCTGATGCTGCGCGCGAAGCCGGTCTGCAATTCTAGGAGTAGACAATGGCTAACGTAGAAGCAAAAGCACAACAGCCTGAATTGGCTGAAAAGCTAATCGCGGTAAACCGTGTGTCTAAAGTGGTTAAAGGTGGTCGTATCTTTAGCTTCACTGCACTAACAGTAGTTGGTGATGGCGCTGGTAAAGTAGGTTTTGGTTATGGTAAAGCACGTGAAGTTCCTGCTGCTATTCAAAAAGCAATGGAAAAAGCACGTCGCAACATGATCACTGTTGAACTAAAAGGTAACACGCTACAGCACCCAATCAAGGGTCGCCACGCGGGTTCTAAAGTATACATGCAGCCAGCATCTGAAGGTACAGGTATCATCGCAGGTGGTGCGATGCGTGCAGTACTAGAAGTAACTGGTGTACAGAACGTACTATCTAAAGCATACGGTTCAACTAACCCGATCAACATCGTTCGCGCAACTATCGCAGCGCTAGAGAATATGAATTCTCCAGAAGGTATTGCTGCGAAGCGTGGTCTTAGCGTTGACGAAATCTTGGGGTAAGACACCATGGCAAACACAGTAAAAGTAACTCAAGTACGTAGCTCAATCGGTCGTTTACCGAAGCATAAAGCTACATTACGTGGCCTTGGTTTACGTCGTATCAATCACACTGTTGAGCTAGAAGATACGCCAGCAGTTCGCGGTATGATCAACCAAGTTTCTTACATGGTTAAGGTTGAGGGGTAATTCGATGAACTTGAATACACTTTCACCTGCTGCAGGTTCAAAAACAGCTGGTAAGCGTGTTGGCCGTGGTATCGGTTCTGGTCTTGGTAAGACTGGTGGCCGTGGTCACAAAGGTCAAAAATCACGCTCTGGCGGTAAAGTACGCGTTGGTTTCGAAGGCGGTCAAATGCCTATGCAACGTCGTCTACCTAAGTTTGGTTTCACTTCACGCAAGTCTCTTGTGTCTAAAGAAGTGAATCTATTCGAAATCGTTAAAGTTGAAGGCGATGTGGTAGATCTAAACGCGTTACAGGCAGCTGGTATCGTTAAAAAGAACATCCAGTTCGTAAAAGTTGTAAAATCTGGCGAAGTTTCACGCGCTGTTACTGTTAAAGGCATGAAAGTGTCTAAAGGTGCACGCGAAGCTATCGAAGCTGCCGGAGGCAAGGTAGAAGACTAAGGAAGTACGCTATGGCTAAACCAGGTCAAGATATGCAAAGTGCACAAAGTGGGCTTGCGGAACTGAAGCGCCGATTACTATTCGTATTGGGTGCTATCATTATTTACCGTCTGGGCTCTTTTGTGCCAATCCCTGGGATTGACGCCGCTGTACTTGCCGAATTCTTCGAGCAACAAAAGGGCACCATTGTTGAGATGTTCAACATGTTCAGCGGTGGTGCGCTTGAGCGTGCATCGGTATTGGCGCTAGGTATTATGCCGTACATCTCGGCTTCGATTATTATGCAGCTATTAACGCACATACATCCTGCGATGATAGAGCTTAAGAAAGAAGGTGAGCAAGGGCGTAAGAAAATCAGCCAGTATACGCGTTATGGTACGCTTGTGCTTGCTACATTCCAATCGATAGGTATCGCTACTGGTCTACCTAATATGATGGAAGGCCTAGTTGTGAATCCAGGCTTCGGCTTCTATTTCACAGCTGTAGTGAGCTTAGTCACGGGAACGATGTTCCTTATGTGGTTGGGCGAACAAATCACTGAGCGTGGTATCGGTAACGGTATCTCAGTTCTAATATTTGTTGGTATTGTAGCTAACCTGCCGTCTGCAATTGGTTCGACAGCAGAAATGGCGCGCCAAGGTGATCTGCATATTTTAGCATTGTTATTGATTGCGGTAATCGTATTCGCTGTAACTTACCTAGTTGTGTTCTTCGAACGTGGTCAACGTCGTATCGTTGTAAACTATGCGAAGCGTCAACAAGGTCGTCAGGTATTTGCTGCTCAAAGCACGCACTTACCACTAAAAGTTAACATGGCGGGTGTTATTCCACCAATCTTTGCTAGCAGTATCATTTTGTTCCCTGGTACAATAGCAAGCTGGTTTGGCCAAGGTGAAGGTCCGGTCGCTGATGTGCTACAAGCTATCTCAGCAGTATTGACTCCAGGTCAACCACTGTATGCGATGGTATTAGCTGCGGCTATTATCTTCTTCTGCTTCTTCTATACTGCGTTGGTATTTAACCCGCGTGAGACAGCAGATAACCTGAAAAAATCTGGCGCTTTTATTCCAGGCATTCGTCCAGGTGAGCAGACATCTAAATACATTGATAAAGTGATGACACGCCTGACATTGGCAGGTGCTTTGTATATAACCTTTATCTGTCTGGTGCCCGAGTTTATGACTATGGCATGGCAAACGCCATTCTACTTCGGCGGTACATCGATTCTGATTATCGTTGTTGTCATCATGGACTTTATGGCACAAGTACAGACTCATATGATGTCACATCAATATGATTCTGTGCTGAAAAAAGCGAACCTTAAAGGCTACGGCCGTTAAGGTCAGTTTACGGAGTTGAGTAATGAAAGTACGTGCTTCCGTTAAGAAAATTTGCCGTAACTGCAAAGTAATCAAGCGTGCAGGTGTTGTACGTGTGATCTGCAGTGAGCCAAAGCACAAGCAAAGGCAAGGCTAAGCAAATTAAGTCGTGCAGGCTGAGTAACTTTACTTAGCCTGTTTCTTTGGTAAAACTTGAATGTCGGTTGGGTATCCTATACGGGCTTTCCAGCAAGATGATAATCAAGTTTATTTATAGGAGATATGTTAGTGGCCCGTATCGCAGGCATTAACGTTCCTGATCATAAGCATGCTGTTATCGGTTTAACAAGCATCTATGGTGTAGGTAAAACTCGCGCTAAGGCGATCTTAGCTGCGACAGGTATCGCTGAAACTACTAAAATCGGCGAGCTAAATGACGAAACACTTGACATCCTTCGTGAAGAAGTTGGCAAGTACACTGTTGAAGGTGATCTTCGTCGTGAAGTTACACTAAACATCAAGCGTCTTATGGACCTTGGTTGTTTCCGTGGCTTACGTCACCGTCGTTCGCTACCACTACGTGGTCAGCGTACTAAGACTAACGCGCGTACTCGTAAGGGTCCTCGCAAGCCTATCAAGAAATAAGGTGGGGTAAGTTATGGCAAAAGCACCAATTCGTCGTAAAAAGGTCAAAAAGCAGGTTGTTGACGGCATGGCTCACGTTCATGCATCTTTCAACAACACGATTGTGACCATCACTGACCGTCAAGGCAATGCTCTTTCTTGGGCGACTGCAGGTGGTTCAGGTTTCCGTGGTTCTCGTAAGTCTACTCCATTCGCTGCACAGGTTGCTGCGGAGCGTGCAGGTGTTGCTGCACAAGAGTACGGTCTTAAGAACCTAGAAGTATTCATCAAAGGTCCAGGTCCAGGCCGTGAGTCTGCTGTTCGTGCATTGAATGCTGCTGGTTACCGTATCACTAACATCACTGACGTGACGCCAATTCCACACAATGGTTGTCGTCCACCGAAGAAACGTCGCGTATAACAATAGGTTAGGAGAAAGAACATGGCAAGATATTTGGGCCCTAAGCTCAAGCTGAGTCGTCGTGAAGGTACTGACCTGTTCCTTAAAAGCGGCGTAAGAGCAATTGACTCTAAGTGTAAACTAGAAACAGCACCTGGTCAGCACGGCGCACGTAAAGGTCGTCTATCTGATTACGGTTTACAGCTACGTGAAAAGCAAAAAGTTCGTCGTATCTACGGTGTACTAGAGAAGCAATTCCGTAACTACTACAAAGAAGCTGCTCGCCTTAAAGGTAACACAGGTGAAAACTTGTTACAGCTTCTAGAGCAACGTCTAGACAATGTTGTATATCGCATGGGTTTTGCAAGCACACGTGCTGAAGCGCGTCAGCTAGTAAGCCACAAAGCGATTATGGTTAATGGTCGTGTTGTTAATATCCCTTCTTTCGTAGTTACTCCTGAAGATGTAGTAGTAATTCGCGAGAAGTCTAAAAAGCAAGCGCGTATCATCGCTGCTCTAGAGTTGGCTGAGCAACGTGAAAAGCCAACTTGGATTGAAGTTGACGGTAAGAAAATGGAAGGCACTTTCAAGCGTCTACCAGAGCGTTCTGATCTGTCTGCGGACATTAACGAACAACTAATCGTCGAACTTTACTCGAAGTAAAGTTAAGAGTTAAGAGAGGATAAAATGCAGGGTTCTGTAACCGAATTCCTAAAACCAAGATTAGTCGATATCGACGCTGTAAGCTCAACGCGTTCTAAAGTAGTTTTAGAGCCTCTAGAGCGTGGTTTCGGCCACACACTAGGTAACGCTCTACGTCGTATACTTCTTTCATCTATGCCTGGTTGTGCTGTGACAGAAGTTGAAATTGACGGCGTATTGCACGAGTACAGCGCGAAAGAAGGCGTACAAGAAGACATCATTGAAATTCTGTTAAACCTTAAAGGTCTAGCGGTATCTCTAGAAGGTAAAGATGAAGTTTTCCTTACCCTGACTAAGTCTGGTGTAGGCCCTGTGACTGCGGCTGATATCCAGCACGACGGAGATGTGACTATCGCCAACCCTGAGCATGTTATTTGTCACTTAACTGCTGACAATAGCGAAATCAGCATGCGCATCCGTGTTGAGCGTGGTCGCGGTTATGTACCGGCGTCTAGTCGTTTATCCTCTGATGACGATGAGCGCCCAATCGGCCGTTTGTTGCTAGATGCATCATTCAGCCCGGTTGAGCGTATTGCGTACTCGGTTGAGTCAGCTCGTGTTGAGCAGCGTACAGACTTAGATAAACTAATCATCGATATGGAAACGAACGGCACTTTAGATCCTGAAGAAGCGATCCGCCGTGCGTCAACAATCCTTGCTGAGCAATTAGATGCATTCGTAGACCTACGTGATGTTTCTGAGCCAGAAGAGAAAGAAGAGAAGCCGGAGTTCGATCCGATTCTACTTCGTCCAGTTGATGACTTAGAACTAACTGTACGTTCTGCAAACTGTCTGAAAGCCGAGCAAATTCAATATATCGGTGACTTAGTACAGCGTACTGAAGTTGAGCTTCTGAAAACACCAAACCTTGGTAAGAAGTCTCTAACTGAAATTAAAGACGTGCTAGCTTCACGTGGTCTTTCTCTGGGCATGCGCCTGGAAAACTGGCCACCTGCAAGTCTGGCTGAGTAATCTAAGTTACTATATTAGTTTAGTTAGAAGGATAGGGTCATGCGCCATCGTAAGAGTGGTCGTCAATTAAACCGTAACAGCAGCCATCGCAAAGCGATGTTTAGCAACATGGCTGGTTCTTTGGTGAAGCACGAAATCATCAAAACTACTTTGCCTAAAGCAAAAGAGCTGCGCCGTGTAATTGAACCTTTAATCACACTGGCTAAGACTGACAGCGTAGCAAACCGTCGTTTAGCGTTTGCTCGCACGCGTGATAAAGAAGTAGTTGGTAAATTGTTCACTGAGATTGGTCCACGTTTCGCGGATCGTCCAGGTGGTTACACTCGTATTCTTAAGTGTGGCTTCCGTACAGGTGATAATGCACCAATGGCTTACATTGAACTACTAGATCGCCCAGCGGCTGAAGAAGTTCAAGAAGACGCACAGTCTGCAGAGTAATTAGTCTTATTAAAGACACAAAAAAAGCCGAGCACAGCTCGGCTTTTTCTTTTTCATAACCCGCACAGTACAATCTC